>PLMV01000201.1 GCA_003141615.1 Syntrophaceae bacterium | reverse complement strand
TTTCCGGATATGGAAGGGATATTGAAATTAAGTAATTACGATTACTGTAAGGTTAAAATTCCCTATGTTTCATATCCCGTGTTGAATGAATATTTAAAAATTAGAAACGATATGCTTTTGGAAAGTTTGATTGAGAAAGTTGATATTTATAAAAAGACAATGGAAGATGCAGGTGGTGTTGTTTTTGGTGCAGATGAGCGCATTAATAAATCTGATAAGCCCAGCGGGCGGGTGGATATGTCTTTTATTAATTAGAGGCAAATATGGGTAAAATAGTATCTAAATATTTACTGATTCTGATTATTATAGTATTTTATTTTTCATCTGACGCTTTTTGTTTTTGCTTTGATGAAGCAGCCTGCCGGTATAATATTTCTGCGGAAATATTATATGCAATTGCAAAGGTAGAGTCTAATTTTGATCCGGGGGCCGTCAATTGGAATAAAAATGGATCTTATGATTACGGCATAATGCAAATCAACTCCAGATGGTATAAAGTTCTTGGCGCTGATGCATGGTCAGAATTAGGAGATCCCTGTTATAATGTTAATGTAGGAGCATGGATTTTAGCCGGATGCATGAAAAGATATGGTTATACTTGGGAAGCAGTTGGTTGCTACAATGCAAGTAGTAAAAATAAGCGTAATGGGTACGCTTATAAAGTATGGCGTGCTATAACTAAGATGAAAGGGAAGTAACATATTTTAAAAACATATAATGGAGAGAATTTAATATACGGAATCGATGCCGTCTAAGGCAAGTGCATACACATCATATGCTCTTTTACATTTATCTGCTGTAGGACAAAGTTATTTTGACAGCAAAGATAAAAATGGACTGTAAATCATGCTTCCTCGAAAATGTTAGAATTGCATTTTTGTAGGCATCAAAGATTTCAAATGTGCAGGTCGTTTTGTCAGAGCTGCTTATTGAATACGGGATGAAATGTGCAAGTATTTACAGTATATTTTCTGCTCCTGTAGAATACGACTACCTTCCTGTAAGAAACAGAAATCTAACCTTGACAGATATGCTAGACTTCAATCCGTAATAAATACAATTTACGCCCGACGACTAAAATCGACACCGCACATTTGTAGCCAAGATTGTCTTGACGTGCAAAATCATTTTTCATTTACTTTAATTGTCAAAAGGAATATCGTATCAAACATGTGAAGAACCTTATAGCCATTTAATTTAGGTGGAAAGGAGCGCGTTAGTCTTATGGGAGAACGCATTGAAATCAAGTTTGAATTTGATGATTCGACAAAAACAACTGGTAAATATCTAGTATTTGACGCAGAAACAACCGGCTTCCCAATTAATAGACATGCTTCCCCTGATGACTTTAAAAACTGGCCTTATATTGTTCAAATAGCATGGATATTATTTGACGATGAACAAAAACTTATTGAACACAACGATTTTTATTTAAAGCAGCCAATAAAAATACCAGCCGATGCAACAAACATACACGGAATTACCACGGCAATGATGCTTGAAAAAGGCATAGAACCTTCAATTGTATATGCCAATTTCAAGAAGGCTATAGATAATACAGAATATATTATTGCCCATAATATAGATTTTGATATTCCAGTAGTGCATTGTGAATTTTTAAGAAATGGCCTGAAATGGGATTTTCCTAATAACAGATTGCTCTGCACAATGAAAACAGGGACAAATTTTTGTAAAATTCCACCACATCGTAACGGTGAATACAAATGGCCTAAACTTACAGAACTTTATCAAAATTGTTTTTATCCAGGTCATTCAATGAATATTTTTCCTGATGCTACTTCAACAAAAAACGTCCATAGTGCTAATATTGACACTTGTATGACGGCTCAATGTTTTTTTAAATTAAAAGACCTTGGACTTTTCAAAGAATTTAAGTCTGAAACAACAGCGAATAGTGTATCCGCTAAACAAACAGAAGATAATTTTGAAAGCCTTCACCAAAGATTGGAAACATGGCTTAGTGACAATGGCAATTGGCAGTATGATAAAATTAGACATGCAGGTCTTGGTGTTACTCGTGTAGTAAGGGACGACGGAGTCATCGTCGTCGGTACTTGGAGTAATAGTGTTAAAGCTCAATTCAAAAAGTGGGATGAGCAGTGGGCAAAAATTATTCATAAGAACAAATCACAAGCAGAAAAAGAGGCAAGTTTAAAAATAGCAGAAGAAAGAACACGAGATGCACAAGAGAAACAAAAGCAAATTGACGACCTTCTAAATCACACACTTGGTATTGACGATACGGTAAATTGGGACTCGCTTAAAGATACGAAAAATTTTGAAGTTCCAAACCCAAAGAATAAATTGAAATCAGTGTTAAGTAGCATGACCCAACCACCCCAACCAACTTTTAGAGAGTTACCAAAAGAACCAGATAAAGGACTTTATGAACCACAACTTTCTTTAGTTGATAAAGTGTTGAAATCAAGCAAAGAAAAGAAAATTAGACAAGCGGAAACGCTTTATCAAGATGCTATGTCTAATTGGAGAAAAGCAGTCGATGAAATAAATTCTTTCAACATCAATCTTAAAAAGGAATACGAACAAAAAATAAAAGAACGTGAAGAAAAAATACTGACTGCTAAAAAGCATTATGACGAACTTAAAAAAGAGTGGGAAACCGAGAAGGAATTATTCATCAAAAATCAAAAAGAATATAACGATAGAATTGAGAAACTAAAAGAAAATTACTTTTCCAAAAATACAGACTCAGTAATTCCATATTGTGAAATAGTTCTCAACAATTCACAATATCCAGAAACATTCCCCAAGGATTTTGATTTAGATTACAATTCCGACAACAAACTTTTAATAGTCGATTATTTTCTTCCAGTACCTGATGATTTGCCAACGCTGACAGACGTTAAATACATCGCATCAAAAAAAGAATTAAAAGAATCATTCCTTTCTGAAACACAACTTTCAAAAATTCACGACTTGGCAATTTACAAAATAACGCTAAGAACGTTGCACGAACTATTTGAAGCAGACAAAGTAGGAGCATTAGAAGAAATCATTTTTAATGGTTGGGTTAATGCAATTGACAAAGCAACGGGAAAGAGAGTCAGCAACTGTATTGTGACTATTCAAGCAAAGAAAATCGAGTTCTGCGAAATTGCGTTATCAAATGTTGACCCAAAAATTTGCTTTAAAAATCTCAACGGAATTGGAAGCAGTAAGTTAAGCAACCTTACCGCAGTTCAGCCAATTGCACAAATCAACAAGAATAACAAAAGCGCAAAAGAAAATAATTGATAAATTGGGAACTGTTGTTCTCTATATTTAACTAATGATATTCGACTCATTGGAAAAAGCGAAGTTCGGATATTAATTGTTATGAACGGAGGGAAAATGAAATATGGAATCATGGCTTGAATTTGAAGAGCGTTTTCGGCGAATCGCAGTCCCGCTCCAGTACTTTCGTATAGACTTCCAATGGGGCGCTGCTGGAGAATAATGGATTACTTCAGCGATAAGGAACGAGGTTCAAAGCGCCGAACAACGGAAAATATAACGCCAGCCGCATGGGGTGGCATTGTCGCCCTGATTAATGAGCTGATAATAACCGGGGCGTTTGGGAATAAATACCCAGAGAGATGTCCAGATGGGGTAGGTATAATTGGAACTGACGAGCGTCTTTTCTCATTAGCACTGTCAGCTGAGATATTAGATGTCGAGTGGCCACTCCAAACTGAACGAAGAAAACCTGCTGGTCATTCCTGGGATACTGAACCAAATATACCTGATACTCTCACGGTCTTGGATTTAATTCAGTTCTGTTATCACACAGTAGCCAAGCCTATTCCGCACAGCTATCATGACTTTTTCGGACATTCTCATCTACGTTTTGATGAAATCGAAGGCAAAGAGGAATTTCTTGCTAAAGTCAATAAAATATTTGAAAGGAATGGCATTGCATTTACCCTCAACGGCGACGGATCAATCAAAAGGATAGTTTCATCTGTAATTCAAGGATTCCTTTCGGTACATTTTCATACCGGAGATTCACTGCTCGACAAAATGATTGAGGAGGCTCAAAATAAGTTCCTTAATCCCAATCCTGAAACCAGAAGAGATGCTGTTGAGCGCCTTTGGGATTGCTGGGAACGACTCAAAAGCATAGAAAATAAAAATGATAAAAAAGTTTCAATTAATACCCTCTTGGATAAAGCGTCGACTAATGCGGATGTTCGGGCTATGTTGGAGGAAGAAGCACGCAAATTAACTGATATAGGTAATTCTTTCCATATCCGACATACTGAAATTACACAGATTAGAATATCCGATGGTCTCGTGCTTGATTACTTATTTCACAGACTATTCAGTATGATACAATTTCTAATATTAAAACGATGAAACCACACAATAATAAAATCGAGGCGACAGGTAATATCTACTGTGGTTTTTTACAAATGCTGGTTGCTCCGGCACCTCATTTACTTCGTTAAACCTTTCAAATCGTAATCCTTAATTCTACCGACTGTTCCATACTGAAACTTGGTAGGTGAAACACTCAATCTGTTTTTTTAGAATTCATTATTCAATTATGTTTTTACGTGCAGTAACGGCAGACCTAAATGACGCCGCAGTGTTTCGCCTTTTAGTTGGGTTTGTTCTCTCGTCGTTGCAGTTCCCCGCCGTCCTTTTCCCATTTTATCGATGGGGTGAGAACTGCCAAGATGCAAAGTGTGTTTACCGAATTTTCGTCCTAATTCATCGGCAACATTATACAGGCTTCTTATCTTCTCTACTTGGAGTGGATCATCAAAGAGAGAGTATTGAATATTTGTATCAGGCTCCAGATCAAGAAGAACAACTCCGGTAGCACGGTAGATATCTTTTGGGCAATAGCAGGAAACAAAGAGATTATGAATTATCCCTGAAATCTCAAGCGGGAAAGCACAGGGGCGTGAAAGCTTTGCTTCACTGCCGACTGTGTCGAAATCATTTTTCTTGAGAAAGACAACTATTTTATTGGGCGCTAGTGAATAACGTCTGGCTTTTATACAAGCCGATTCCATATTGCGCATGAGATGAGCAAACAGATACTCGGCATTGGAAGTCGGCGGCGCGAATGTTTTTGTTTTGCTGATCGAGGCATAAGAGCTTTTTTCTTCTAGTGTCACAGGATAAACCGATACTCCGCGCAACTCCTGCCAGATTTCCACTCCGGGCTTGGTAAATTTATCCCTCACTTTCTTTTCCGGTAATCGCGCAAATTCCAAAGCATAGCGAATACCCATTTTTGCCAGATAGTTGGTTGTGGCGTTGCCGATGCCCCAGACTTTCTCTACAGGAAGATTACACAGATAGTCAGCAATATCTCTTCCTTTGATTATTGTTATACCCGCCGGTTTTTGATGTTTTGAAGCAACTTTTGCCAAGACTTTAGTAATACTCAATCCCACCGAAACAGTTATGCCCAGTTCTCTTTCGATCTCCTTTTTCATTTTGACGACAATCTCTTCATAAGATGAACGCAAAGCACGGCGCATACCGGTAATATCGGAGAAAGCTTCATCGATAGAGTATTCTTCTACATCGGGTGTAAAGCGTCGCATGATACTGAACATCCGCCGTGAAAATAAGCTGTAGGTTTCGTAATCGGAAGGAAGGATAATTAATCCCGGACATATTTTCCGTGCTTCATGGAGAGGAACGCCGCGTTTGATGCCTAATTTCTTGGCGGGATAGCTGGCACAGGCAACAATACCGCGCTCACCTCCAGTAATCAGCGCCTTCCCTCTAAACTCGGGATGGATTGATTCTTCGCAGGAAGTGAAAAAAGCGTCACCGTCAATATGAACAATTGCACGTGGCCAGGAATGCAGACTGAATAATTGATCGCTCATAAAGAAGTAACAGTTTCATTGTGTGTAAAAGTTTTAACGGCTGAAAATAGATATGCAGATTGGGATGAAGAAAATAGATGATGGAATAATAATTCCACAAAAAAACCGGTTCATGTATTTTTCATATCCCAGAAGGCGTTCATCCCAATCACTTTCCTCGATGAACTGCTGAAATTGCTTGATCGGTTTTATGGCCTGAATTCTCTTTAAACTGCCTGCCCTTTTTGTTCTTAGTCTATTTTCGGGGAATGTAATTGCTGCGTGCATTTCATTTGCTCCTTTGACTTTTATATATCCAATCTAAGACCGATGCGCTATGTGTGATATTTCCTGACGACTGCCGTGACCACACCGCCAAGACGCAATTCGGCTACAGGTTTAATCCTTGGGTATTTTGGATTGGCTGCTTCCAGATAAACCTCTTTGCCATTCTTGTGAAAATACTTCATTGTCCAGGCGCCATCCACCTCGGCAATTACAATGTCTCCCGTTTTCGGTTCTCTGCCACGTTCAACAAGCACCAAATCTTCCGGCATTATTCCGGCGCCGATCATGGAATCTCCGTCAACCTTCAGTAAAAATGACTCTTCCTGTTTTGTGATCAGGTATTCGTCAAAGGAGATTACATCGCGCAATTCTTCTTCTGCCGGTGAAGGGAAACCGGCTGATACTTGTCCGGCTAAAGGAACACCGACAAACGGGTTTATAAATGTCAGATGCCCTGATTTGTCCTTTTCCAGAATCCCTTCCTGTAAGAGTTTGTTCATCCAGAAATGGACAACGCTCTTCGACCGGACGGCAAGTAAAGTAAGCATCTCCTCATAAGTCGGCATACGATGGCGGTCGCGGCTGAAGTCGGCTAACTTTTGCGCTACTGATTTTATGGTGCGTTTCGTTTTCATGGTTAGAACTATAATAGAACATCTGTTCTATTGTCAAGAACATTTTTAATTATTTATTAATATGAGCATCTGTTATAATGCTTTCAACAACTTGGAGAAGGATTATATGTGCGGCCGGTTTGTTTTAGTTACTGATTTAACAAAAATCATGAAAGAATTTGCTATTGGAAATAGGGTATCCGCTTTCCAACCTAACTGGAATATCAGTCCCGGACAATATGTCCATGCTGTTGTTCAGCAGGATGGTAAAAACATTCTCGAGTCATTTCTCTGGGGATTGATTCCTCCATGGGCTAAGGATTCCTCAATCGGAAACAAAATGTTCAATGCGCGAGCGGAAACCATTGCGGAGAAACCAAGCTTCAAGAATGCGTTCCAAAGAAGACGATGCCTAATTCCTGCTGATGGATTTTACGAGTGGCAAAAATTGGGGAAGATGAAAAAGCCTTTTCGCTTCTCGTTAAAATTAGAAAAACCTTTTGCCTTAGCAGGACTCTATGAAACATGGATTTCTCCCGAGAAGAAGAAAATTAATACTTGTACAATTATCACGACAGAACCCAATGAACTGATGCAATCCATACATAACAGAATGCCGGTTATTGTAAGAAAAGAGCTTGAAGGTTTCTGGATTGATCCGGGCAATAACAATAAAGAGGGATTGCTTGCAGTATTGAAACCTTATCCCTCGGAAGAAATGATGATGTCTCCAGTTGATCCGAGTAAACTAATTAAGCCGAAATCGTAGAAGCCTGCAATAGATGTTTTAGTAAATACTTCTTCCTGAACTCAGCAAGCACTTGTTCTTCATATTACGCGGCTAGTATTTCATTGACATAAAAAACCGTTCTTCTTATACTCACTTAAATTCAAATAAAACTTTCACAACAAAAATAAAGGCGCAAAAATGGGAATAAGAGGACGTGATCATATTGAAGGAACAACACGATCAACATGTCGCAAGTGCGGCGCACCATTAAAGGACGGAGATCCTCGACGGGAATATCAATCGCTCAAAACAGGTGAACCGTACTGGCGATACATGGGCGAATGTAAAAGATGCACTCTTGACAAAGAGTTATATTTGCGTTGGTTAAAGCGTAGTCCTGGTGAGATACAAGCGGCGATTGACCAAGGCAAGCACCGTATCAACATTTTAAGAAAGGCATTGAAACGAGCAAAATCATGACCCAAAAAACTCAAAGACTTTATTGTATAATTATGCACTCAAAAACATTTTTCCATAAAATATTCATCTTGTTATTTTTAATTGCAGCGCCGACGATATTCATAAATATTCCCTTTAGCCAGGCCGCTATCCGCACAGTGACCGGAACAGTTACCAAAGTATCCGATGGCGACACAATTCATTTGACAACGCCGGAGCAAACAAAACTCCGCGTCCGGCTTTACGGTATCGATGCACCGGAGACACCCAAAATCAATGCTCACAGCGGTCAATTAAATAAACCGGGACAACCTCATGGTGAAGAATCCTGGAAGTCTCTCGAAAGTAAAATCATGGGAAAACAGGTTAGGCTGGACATTCTTGATATTGACAAATACCGGCGCATGGTGGGAATGATTTATCTGGACAATAGAAATATAAATCTGGAAATGATCAGGGAAGGGTATGCCGAGGCTTTTGTGGAATATTTAAAGCCGCCGTATCGCACACAGTTCCTTGAGGCAGAGCGCGTGGCGAAATCAGAAAAAAGGGGAGTCTGGTCGCTGCCGGACTACGAGAGGCCAAGAACATTTCGCAAGAGATTGAAGGTGCGTGGAGGGGAATAAATGGCAGAGAAACTTGACCCGAAAAGAATTAGTGAGCATTGCTTCCTGTAAGTGTTAGAATTGTTTTTTTGCAAACATCCAACAATTCAAATACAAAGCAACATATTCCCTGATCTGATCATTTCATTTATTGCCATGTGAAAGGTGCACATCTTGAGGATTTGTTTTCTCAGCTTTGAGGATGCGCTCATCTTTCCTGAAATAGGTTGACCGATATTTTTTTGTCGTAGATTTCAAGAAATAATCGTGATAGAAAAAACTAGAAAATATGAAAAGCAGTTGGCTTCATTCCTTACCATGTAATCAGTCAGGAGGGGTATTTGGACTGGCTAACACGAACGCCGTATATTACAAAAAGAGCGGGGTTTTTCATTAAGATCGGAAATCTTAATTCACATAAAGCCCAGATACCAAAATTCGATAATAACTATCGCACCATAGACAAAACCTTAGTGCTGGAGGAAAAGTATGTTTCCCGAACTTAAAGACCTTCGGACAGAAAGCGATGTTGAGCAGAAACTCATTTGGCCGCTCTTAACCACAGCATACCCCATCGGTCTCAACTATTCTCCTTCCGACATCTTTACAAAGCTCAGTACCCGCAGACTTGAAATAGGTAAAGGCGCCACTAAAAAACTCTACTACCCTGACTATCTTGTCATCATTGCCGGATTGCCCGTGTTGGTGATCGAAGCAAAAGCAGTAGGGGAATCCTTGCCTCAAGCACTTGATGAGGCAAGGCTATATAGTAACGAAATTAACTCACTTTTCCCACATGGAATCAATCCCTGTCAACGAATAATCGTTTGCAATGGCGAAGAACTGTGGTCTGCACCGCTTGATACCGGCACACCAGACATTCAACTTTCCCACGCTGATTTATCTCCTGCCAACATTAAATTCGCGCAATTCACTAGTATGTGTTGCCGAAATATTTTTCAAGATCACGTTAATGCTATTCGAAGAACGCTTCGCAAGAAGGAATACATACGTCCAGTAAGTCTTATTGGCGGCTCTACATTTCAGTCCGAAGAACTTCCGCAAAACACATTCGGGGCAACTATTGCCGGTGATTACGGCCATATCTTTAACCCCAGAACAATGGTTGATCGGAAACTGATAGTTACTAATGCTTACATTGAATCCCTTCGGCGACAACGATATGTTGAGCCAATTGATCGTTTGATTCGAAATGCAGTTGCGCCAACAGTAACGAAAATCAAACCCCTCGAAGATAGTGCGCGACCGCGGGAGATCATTGATGTATTGAGGGAACACAAGAAACTCGAAAACCAAATCCTACTCTTAATCGGCAGCGTGGGAGCGGGAAAGTCAACCTTTACTGATTATCTATCGCTTATCGCTTTGCCCATAGAGGTACGCGAAAAGACAGTCTGGCTGCGGCTGAATCTGAACGAAGCGCCACTTTCTATCAATTATGCGTATGATTGGATAACGAATGCCATTATTGAAGAATTTCATACTTGTTTTCCCGATATCGATTTCGATCAGTTAGATACGTTGGAAAAGATATTCGTCCATCAATTGAAAGCCTTCAAGAAAGGGCCAATGGCGATTCTCGACCCAACTTCGATAGAATATCGTACTCGCTATGCTGATAAGCTTACAGAGCTTCAATCTAATAAGCTTGTGATGGCCAAAGGCATCGCGGAGTTCATTTGCTCAGGCCCCAACCGGTTACTAGTTATTGTCCTTGACAATTGCGACAAGCGGAACAGCGATGAGCAACTGACGATGTTCCAGTTGGCACAGTGGGTACAAAGTGAGTTCCGGTGCTTGGTCATACTACCACTGCGAGATGTGACGTATGATCTTCATCGACACGAACCACCATTGGATACGGTTCTGAAGCAGTTTATTTTTCGCATAGAGCCTCCCCAATTCTCTGATGTGCTTCAAGCAAGGGTCAGATTGGCACTGGATGAGATCGCCCGAAACGCATCTAAAACTAATTCACTAATGTTTACCCTGCCAAATGGAATGAAGGTAACTTATCCTGCCGAAGATCAAGCCTTATATCTGGCGAGCATCTTGAGATCATTGTACGCTCATGACAGGTTCGTTCGACAAGTGATGACTGGCCTAGCAGGACGTAATGTCAGGCGAGCACTAGAGATTTTCATGGATTTTTGTATGAGCGGTCATATAGGAGAAGATGAGATCTATAAGATTCGTTTTTTTGAGGGGCAATATGTTCTACCTCTTTCATTGGTTGCGCGTGTACTTTTGCGGATGCAACGCCGTTTCTATGATGGCAATAAATCCTATCTCAAGAATATTGTCCAATGCGATCCCGAAGACGCCCTGCCGGACTATTTTGTGCGGCTAACGCTGTTGCATTGGTTCGAACAAAAATTGAGACTCAAGGGTCCAGCTGGTGTCGAAGGATTCCATAGAGTATCCGATATGATTGCGGATATGGCAACCCTTGGACATGATGCGGAAAGGGTCCGAAAGGAACTGGTATACCTCGCTCGCGAAGAGTGTCTTGTTGCTGAACACTTACGTAGTGATAAAATAGCTGATGAGGATCTGGTAAAGATCACAGCGTCTGGCGTGGTCCACCTTCAGTTGATGGCCAACCCGGAGTACTTAGCGGCCTGTGCAGAGGATACATGGATTGCCGACAGCGAACTTTGCAAGAAAATTGCTGAAAGGTTGGGCGGCGGTCCTCGCGAACATTTCTCGCCTGTTACAACAGCCCGCAATTCTAAAGAATTTGTAGCTTACCTCAAGACATGCGCGTCAGAATCTATAAGTGTGCCTGAGAAGTATCTAGCAGAAGATAGAATTACCACCATTAAGGCTTTCAGAGAAGCAGAAGGAGGAATTGCAGCAGCCGAGATCACATTACCAGACCGCTTATACATTACGAATATTCATATAGAGGCAACTGAACAAGAACTCATAGAAGCATTCAATGCCAAAAAGGTGGAAATCAAGAGCATTAGATTTCCCAAGCATCAAGAGTCAGGACGAAGCAAGGGATTTGCATTTATCGAACCTATGACGAAAGCGGGAATCCTTGATGCACTCGATCTTGATGGTATTCTGACTCTGCGAAGCCGGCGTTTGCACATATGCGAAGCACACCCTCTCAACGAAGCACATATACAGGGCGGGGGCAAGGAACATCCAACACCACCACTGAGCAAGCAGGTCTTTATCGGAAATCTCCCATATGAATTCGATAAAGCCGATATTCGAGCACTATTAGCAGCCCACGATCTCGTTCCTGTTGAAGTGACCTTGATTACGGACAGGACGACGGGCAAGTCGAAGGGTGTAAGCTTTGTTGCAATGAAATCCCTTGACGAAGCATCCCAAGTTATCGGAGCACTTAATGATACAGAAATCAAAGGACGGCGGGTACATGTCCGCCCTGCGGTTACAGAGAAGGTGAAACAGTAAGCAACGCCTCGCTTTAGTGGATGGATGGTGTAGTGATGGCCTGAGCCCAAAATTTAAGCAACGGCATGATAACGGTCGACTAATCGCCGAATGGGATGCGGAAAGTATTTACCATCCTAAACATTACTAACTTTCATTTTGTAATCAATGGCATAACAAAAACGCTGCATACTCTTATTTTATGTGAACGAAAATCTTGTTCCACCTAAATTTAAACAAGATCAGCATCAATGAATGCCATGTGAAGTATTGCATATCGGTTAAAAAGGACGACTTACTGCTTTCAATAAATTATCATCAATTTTTAACATGATTGAAGCTATTTGTTTGTAGGTGAACACCAGCATAGTCATATAACATTTTTCGTAATAAATATTTGTTGATTAACGATTATAAGGTGTGACGGCGGAATTAGTGTTTTCAGGTCTTTCAAACGTGCGGACAACTTCCTGTAATCAAGCAGACAGCAATTTTGACGGACATGCTTCCTTTAAATCGGAAATAATCAATAAATGGCTGAACTCTAAATTAATATGTGGTAGAAATACATACGGCATGTCACTATGATGCCTTCATAAAAGATGTATCCGCAAAAGAAGATGATAGAATATATTTAGCGGTAGTAGGTGAATTGTTAGAAGGCATTACATTGTCAGATAAGAAAACAAAGATTACTCGTAAAACAGAAAGGAAAAGGATCTCCAGACTTATCCAAACCAACCACGGAAATGTTTTGATCCTGAATGTATGCCAAATATGTTTAAATTTTTAAAACGAAAAAGAACTCCATCTCAAGTGTCGAATATATTATCAGATTTTGCATTAAAATGTTCTGTAAGTCTTTATGAAGATTTGATTGAAAAAGATGATTTAGCAAGTAAAATAAAAAAACAGTGTGACTGGGAGATATTGTATTTTAATCTTTCTCTAGTTTATATTATTATCGAGTTGTCGGCTACAATCCCGAGACGAGAGGAAATAATAGTAAAATTAATAGAGAGAGATCGAGAGATCATTGCAAGAATGGTTTCTGTAGAAGATATTAAATATTTTCTAGAAAACTGTTTGTGGCGTATAAAAGCCTATAAAATGGCTTGGGATGTCAAAGAAACAGAAGGTTTGGCAACCCTTTTGTTGAATATTTTATTTGTAATTCAGGCAGGATCAGATGAAATAGATTTTATTGATGGATATATAAAATATGCCAAATCTTCAAATAAAGAGCTAAAAGATTATCACACAAAGTCATGGTTTCCAAGTGCGCATGCTTTTGCGTATGCGATGGGGAATATAAATACTTTAATTGGCTGTATTAATGATACTTTTAGCGATATCGAATTAATATAATTAGATTTATTTATGGAGTGATCTGGAGAAAGCAAAAAGCCGGTTATTAATATTTTTTTCATATATCTTTAATCAGCTCTTCAAATATTACTATCTTAGTAAATAGCATTTTTTTCCAATGCTTACGTGATTGTTCATTTCTCGTATCTGATAGAATATCACTAATATTATCTTCTATAAAATCAACGAGATCGTCAGCATCGAAATCTGTTTTTACGAAGATGTAGCGAATATTGTTCGGGTGAAATTTTAAACATGCTTTTTCTTCGGCTATTTTATTTAAACGTTCTTTATCTTTTTTGTAATCTCGCTCTAAGATATATAGCTTGATGTCCTTTTTATTAATTTTATTAATTGGAACATATCGCCATTCATTTTCTTGATAAAATTCCTTGAACTGATTTTTACCTTGAATGGTTTCAGCATACCCATTCAGAGGCTTGGCATATGCAGCTATTTTACACATACTTTCAAGATATTCTGATTCGTCATGACTGTTGTTCAGAGCAATAGCTCCTTTGAAGACAGCTTTAAAAGATTCTGACAATGATGTATCGCCGTTAATATAAATAACAGGATTTAGTTTTTTTCCCAAGCCCCAGTTTTCTTTATCCATACCAATACCACAACAACCATAGAATTTAGAATGTGGTATAAGACGTTCAATTGGAATATCGCAAAAGCTAACAAATGGGAATGCAATACGGTCAGTTGTTTTACTAATTGCAGAAACATTCTCAAGTGAATAGCGTGGGAAGAATCCATTCTTCAAGATGCTTTTTAGTTTATCAATCCCATTCATTCTGTCTTTTTCATCTTCTTTATCTGGTTTACAAAAATGGAATAGGGTATTTGGTCTTGGTGAATGTGGTAATTGTTCCATCATCTTCTCCATGAGGTGTCTCTGCGGTTTATATTTCATTTATTACCTCCAAAAGACGTTTAGTTAGTGGTGTGTGGTCAAATTCAAGACTTTTGTTACTTCTAATACCATAAAAATGCTATTTTTATGGACAATATTTTTCGGATTGCCGAAGGTTTTTTCCGCATTACGGGAAACTGTTTTTGAAGATTTCTTTTCGTAATTCTTGAGAGACTTGCGTACTTGCTACCGAACAGTTGTAGATGGCTTCATCAATAATATGCCTTCCTCTGAAAGAGATATGTTCTACGATCATTATGATTGTACGGATTTCGAACAGTATTCCTTTTTTCACTTTTTTGGGTTGGTGGAATCTCTAAAATTTGCTCAAGTGATTCCGGGATCCGGTTTTTATTATTGATAGCGTAACTCCGTCAGGATAGTCATGTGTTGTCTCTATTTGAACTGGTAATCCTCACTCCAATTCCAAATCGAAAACACTTTAGTTGTAGGTGGACATCAGCATAGTCCATGTAATATTTTTCGTAATAAATATTTGTTGATTAACGATTATAAGATGCAACGGCGGAGTTAACTATTTCCGGACTCTGAAACCCGCGGAGAACTTCCTGTAATCCTCATTTCTCATTTTTTCTATTTTATGCTAGGTTACAAACAGTAACGGTTATCAATAGGAGTAATTTTATGATCAATTGTCCAATTAGCGAAATTAATAAAACTAATATCGAGACATTAATCACCGATAAAATTGAAGAGTCAAGTACTCTTGAATACAAAGAAGAATTACCTATAGGAACCGATAATGAAAAAAAAGAATTTCTTGCAGATGTTTCCGCATTTGCCAATGCATCAGGCGGTGATATTGTTTATGGAATAAGAGAGAGAAGAGACGAAGGAGGTAAAAAAGCTGGAAGAGCAGAAGAAGCTATAGGAATTGCAAGCGTTACAGAAGATGAGATTAAATTAAAAATTGAGAACATAATCAGAGACGGACTGTCGCCACGTCTCAAAGTTCAAATTAAATGCATAGAAGGATTCCCCAAAGGCTTGGTTATTATTCTTCGTATTCCTCAGAGTTTTTCAGCACCTCACATGATACTCAAAGGTAGTTCCAAATTTTATTCCAGAAATTCTGCGGGGAAATATCAACTTGATGTAGGAGAGATAAGATCGGCATTTCTCGCATCAGAAGCTTTACCTGAAAAAATTAAACGTTTTCGGGAACAAAGACTTGCAGAAATAATAGCTGACCAAACCCCTGTAGAACTAATATCGAACAGCCTACTTGTCATACACCTTATTCCCGTCTCTTCATTTCTATATGGAACTAATGCTGAAAATATAATTGTATCTTCCGAGAAAGATAGATTTAAAATCATTACATCTACTTCAGCGTCTTATTCTCGCTACAACATCGATGGTTACCTCACATGTCAAAAAGTAGATGATAATAAGTATCTATCTTATTCTCAAATTTATCGAACTGGCATAATTGAGTATGTGGATAGTAGTTTTATAGGTCCTGGGTATTCAGCTTCAGAAGTTCAAAAATATTATATTGATGGTAAAAACTTTGAAACACAAATAACTGAAAAGATTTCAAACTTCATAACTCTTATGAAAGATTTTAATATCGAGACTCCAATCTTAATTATGATAAGTCTTTTAAACGTCAAGGGAGTCGAAATGGCCATAGATTATAGAACAAATTTGATTGAAAGTATTTATGGACATAAAAGCATAGATAGAGAGTCAATAATTCTTCCAGATATATTACTAGACGATTTTTCTCTTAAAATAGTAAATATCCTAAAACCTGCTTTTGATTCAATATGGCAGGCGTGCGGTCACAGATGTTCTCCAAACTATGAAAAACAAAAAATATATAAATAATATTTTATTAATTTAAAACTTTGTTTAAGAGATAGAGTCATCCATTTAAAGCTAGTTTACAAATAGTAATCCTCAATTCTGACAATCACCCCATACTGAACAGTTGTAGGTGTAACAAATGTCTAGTGTATTTTAATTTTCTTCGATCACTCCTGCATATTACCAAAAGAAAGTTAGTATAAAATCCGATCGAATAAAATCATTTTTCAAGGTGACAAAGATAATCAAGGAAAGACATAATTTGGACGATGTCCGAGGAATAATGTTCTTTTTTAAAAACATCAAAAAAGGTCTGGTAATTTTGTATGCCTAACAGGAGATTGCCCTTTATGTGGCGTTTGAACGCATTGCTTCCTATNNCTACCATGAGTTCACATACTGGATCGAAAATAAATAAACTAATATCGGAATGGCCTAAAGGTACCGTTTCAACAGTAAGGTATCTCCAGTCCCGTGGCTTCAGCCGTAAACTGCTCAATAAATATAAGAACAACAGATGGCTCGCTCCCCTTGGCCATGGCGCATATACTCTTTTCAACGACAGGGTGGAATGGATGGGAGCGCTTTATACGCTCCAGTCGCAGCTTAATCTTGATATACATGCCGGGGGAAAGACGGCTCTTGAAATGAAGGGATACGCTCACTATCTGGGCGATAAGATAAAAACTGTTTTCCTTTACGGGCACCCAGCGACCAAATTTCCGACATGGTTCAAGAAACACGACTGGGGTGTCGAAATTATATCCGCGATGACCAACTTATTTCCCAATGGGTACAATGAAGGCTTAAGCGAATATCGGGAAAGGGATTATACGGTAAGGATATCGACTCCTGAAAGGGCGGCGATGGAAATGCTCTATCATGTTCCCAGCAAAGTAAGTTTTGAAGAGTCTTTATTAGTCATGGAAAATCTCAGTAGTCTTCGCCCTTTGCTGGTCCAAAACCTTCTTCTGAATTGTAATTCCGTCAAGGTTCGAAGACTCTTCATGTACATAGCGGAAAAGCATGCATATCCATGGGTAGAACAGGTTGATACTTCGAAAGTCGCTTTTGGACAGGGGAACAGAAGTATCGTTGTGCACGGAATGCTAGACAAGAAATATAAAATAACCGTCCCTCGGAGCAGCGTGGAGGAACCTATTTGAGAGAGTCCGTCTATTATAAACAGGCAGAGTTGTTGCTGAGGATATTGCCGATCATAAATGCGGAAGTTGATTTTGCGTTGAAGGGAGGGACGGCGATCAACTTTTTCGTTCGTGACATGCCGCGGCTTTCGGTTGACATCGATCTGACTTACCTCCCGATGAATGAACGCGAAGCAGCCCTTGAGGGCATAAGTAAGGCGTTGCTCTCCATATCCGGGAAGATCAGGAAGATGTTTCCGGACAGTCAGATATCATCGAAGAAGATTCGTCCTGTTGATTCGTTGAGTGGATTGATTGTCCGGAGGGGCGATGCCACTATCAAAATAGAACCCAATCTTATCTTGAGAGGTTTCATTTTTGCTCCGCAAGTCAGAAGTCTCTCAAAGAAAGCGCAAGATATGTTTGAAACTGCCGTGAGCATGAAAATCCTCTCTGAGGCTGAACTATACGGGGGCAAGATTTGCGCCGCCTTGGACAGGCAACATCCCAGAGACCTGTTTGATATTAAAATTCTCNNCCTCGGCCAATGGTAGAGCTGCTGAATCCCAACTTTGTTGACACGAGGGATATCTATGAAAAAGACTTAAAGAATATGGTGTTGGAAAATGTTGAATATGAGGAACTAGTTGAAACAAGAAATCGATTGGTCCAGGTGATTATAAATTCCTTGACGCCGGAGGACAAAAAATTTGTTCTTTCCGTGAAACGCGGCGAGCCAGCATGGAGTCTGCTTGGACTGGCTGGAGTTGAAAATTTACCGGCCGTCAAATGGAAAATTCTCAACATTAAGAACATGCATCCGACGAAACACAAGAAGGCTTTCGAAAAGTTGAGAGCCTTCCTGGCAGGGTAGGCTCTTGAATAGCTTTTAGTTCAACATTTTTTATAGGTGACCTGTTGAAATCGTTGCCGATACGCAAATTGAACTTAACCCCAGCAATAATATTTTATCCATATCGCATCTCCTAGCTTGCTGAAAATCATGTTGACTAATCTATTATTTAAGTCCTTTTTTGATTGCAAGAAAAGAGCCGCCCTGCCGAAACAGGAGACGGCTCTTTGAGCATATTCAGAAATGGCGATGAATTTTATTTAACCGCGTCTTTCAGTCCTTTCCCGGCTTTAAAGACGGGAACTTTCTTTGCGGCTATTTTAATGGCCCTGCCTGTTTGAGGGTTTCTGCCTGTACGGGCTTTCCTTTTCTTAACATTAAATGTTCCAAAGCCCACAAGTGTAACAGCATCACCTTTTTTGAGTGCTTTCTTAATTGCTGCCAGTGTTGCGGCTACTACCGCCACTGCTTCTTTTTTGCTACATGTAACCTTTGCCACTTCTTCAATCAATTGAGCTTTGTTCATTAATATTACCTCCCTTTTTTATTTTACGATGAATGCTTTATTATACATTCTCGTTTGCCACAAATTAATCCGCATCACTGTGACTTCATCATCGACACCTGAACTCTCTTCATCTCTTTCAACAATTCTTGTTTGGAAACCAAACTCTTTTTATCAAGTTGGTTAATCCGGGCTTCCGATTAAACAAATTCGGACATCAGCAATTCTTTGAAATCAATGGTGATCTTTAAAACCTGCCTCTTTAGCATGTTTCAAGGCCACTATAATTATTGCATTACCTTCAATACGGTATCGTAAGATGTAACTGGATGACCCAAAAGTAATTATCAAATCTCTGAATTCCGGTATATCTGCCGGCTTTCCTATTTGAGGATGAACATTCAATAATTGTACGTGTTTCTTGATAGTATCAACGGCTCTTTCCGCCGCTTTCTTATTGTTCGGTAAAATGAAATTTCTGAATCGTTGCAGGTCGGATATTGCCCCAGGAAGCCACTTGATTTTCATAGTGGAACCTTTTTTTCGTGATCTTTACCCCACGAGTCAAGCCAGGCCATGACTTTATCGTCTGAAACTGATTCATTATCCTGACAATACTTTTCCCATCTATCAATTGTTTCCTGTTTGAACTTTTCTGCCAATTCTTCCTGTTCCAGATACTGGTGGATAGCTTCTTTGATCAGCCAATGCGGGGAACGTTTCTTCACAGAGCCGATTCTTTTTAATCGCTCTTTTTCACTAGACCGAAGTTTTATAGGTAAAACGGTCATGGTATCTTGGCTATGTTCCATTACTTGTACCTCCTGCCTGCATTTACTTTGGTATACTATGTTATACCTTTATTGAAATAAATGCAACGTCAAACTTTATTACTTAATTGGTTTATTCTATCCCTGATACAGCCAACAAGAGTTTCAAGATGTTTCTCCGGCAGATCGAGAAGAAAGTCAAGAGCAACGTCCGGTTTCAATAGTTTCTCGATGATTTTAAGAAGTTCGGTTTTTCCCATTATCTCCTTTCCGTGGCTGCTCAATATTGGAGCAATTTGCTATTTTGTATTTTATAGTAAAAAATTAGACAATTGACAATAATTAAATAATGCAGGTTATTAACAGATATAGTTGATAACTGAGTATTCGGTTTGATGTCAATCAATGGCAGAGAGGCGCAAAAACGCCGGGATGGAAGCAAAAGGCTTCATCTTGATATACAAGNNCAAGTCCAGCTGGACAACTGCATCCGCTTTGGAGAAAATGGCCATATCACGAAGTCGGACCAGAGGAAAAAACATAAGGAAAAGAAATGAAAAAAATATTCGTATTGATGATCTGTGTATTAACTTCACAGAATGCAAACGCCGCAGAAATACGGGCAGCCGATATTGAATACAGATATGAAGGTCCGGTAAATTCAGGAAGTCTCTCCCATAGCTACATGATCAGGGAACAGGAAATAAAAAGGATAAACTGACAAAAAAATCAATAAAATTCTCTCAACCCAATGATGTAAAACCGGCACAAGAAATACAGCTGGCAGAAACTGAAAATAAAACTATCTTTGAAGAAACCGTAAAAATAAAAGCAAGCCAGCTTTTTCCCAAGTATTTTATCTTCTTTAAAAATTTACCGTCATCAGGAGGGATGATAGATTGCCTGACATGGCAATAACTTCATTATCCGCCCGTTCATATAAATTTTTACCGGCTGCCTTTTCAATCATCACAATGGCTTTTTCAATGTGATCGACAAATTCCGGCACAGGTATCATTTCACCATAAGTGCGGGTAAAAGAATAAATACAAACATCGTCTTTTTCCATCAGCCTGGCAATGTCTATTGTTTTTCTTAGTGTTTGCAGAACAAACTTTGTCGTTCCAATAGTGCGGGCAGGCAAAAAATCCCACAGTGCCACTGCAGTACAGAAATAAATTGTTGGCCGGTAACTTTGTAAGGAAATTGAATCATCATGAATCAGTAATTTTTTAATCATTTTCTTTGCCATGAATTCGTATTGCAAATTTTCAGGCAGATCTTTTCTGCGATAGCCGAGTTGATCTGAAAGTTCTTCAGCCGGTTTGCGTATCGTCTTAAAATCGGCATCAACGGCTTTTTGCGGATTGATAAATATTTCTTCATCACTTTTCAAAATCGCGCGCAGGACTTGAACACTGCAGAGCAAATAGGAAGACCGAATTCCTGACGGAGAAACTGTCATGCCTTTTTCAAAAAGGTCTTCAGCGCGATCCAGCGCATCAAACACATTCTGTTTCAAGATGGATAATATCTTCCGGTCTGCGGCAATATTTTTATCAGTGCGTGTGTATCGGAGGGTCAACATAGCCCGGGCGCGATGAATAAGGGCGTATTCACAAAAAAAATCTTCGGATTGGTGAGCGCAGTTTTCCCTTATGAAGATGGCTTCTTTTTCAGCCATCTTCATAAGACCCATTGCCACTGAATAATTTTCGGCATCCACAGCCATGTTGCGAAAAATCAGCATTCGCAATGTACGGGCAATTAAATCCGTTGGATTAATAGAAAGCACTATCCGTAAAATCTCCGCCGCCTCCTCAAAGCGCCGCCGGAAATAAAGGGTCTTGGCAATTTCAACTCCCAGAAGAGAATTATGCGGAAACTTGAAAAAAGTGGAAACTGCATTGCCTTCATCAGTCTTACCCTGTTTTTGCTCTACTTCTTCCGGAAACCACAAAAGGCGGTTGAGCTTTTCTATAGCCGCCGGATTATTCTGCAAGATTTTGTCCGTAAGAAGATCGCCGACAAAATCAAAATAATGTGTGCTCCAGAGCGCAGTTACCCACCAAATTGTAAGAACTTCGCCATTAAACAACGTTGTTTCCGAGGGGTGCTGACAGAGAATGACACGTATATCGTTGATCAGCAGGCATTGGCGCGCATAGTCCGATACACGAATGACCGGATCATCCGGGAGCTTGGCAATGAGCAAAGGAAGCAGGTAATTATCCAGATTGGAGTATTCTCCGGCAACAATAACAATGGATAGGAATCTATTTTTCGTACAGTATTTGGATAGCGACCAACGGATAGCGATCTGATGAGCCAGAGATATAGCGCATTTTAGACACTGCCGGTAAGACATTGGGTCGCTCACTTCCACTTCCTTGGGGAAGTCGATGTAAAGCGTTGTTATATCGTGCGAATGAATTTTACCCCATCGGCCATAGAGAAACTGACTAAGGGATTGTTCAATGTAACCCTTCAGTACTTTTTTCAGCCAGCCTACGATTTCATGATCGATAACATCCCCTCGGCTGTAGAGGGCAAATCCCACTCTCACCCCCTCTTTGTAATTTGCCGTTTGTTTAGATTCGGAGCAAAGCTTGATCATTGTGTCATAATTCCATATGGGTCCCAACTCCGCACGTTCATGGCCCAGCCAGAAGGCTAAACTGCGAAGCACATCCTGTTTATAGGTCGTGTCGGCGGGTTCCTTTTTAAGCCTCGATAACATTGATTTATCCACTTTGGGTAAATCAATCCGGCACTCCTCAATCAAGCTATTGATACGGTCTACCAATGCCCGTATCGACAAAGTAATCTTGAGCAGGTCTGCTTTCTTTTCGAGCAATGCCTCAAAGTTGAGATTATTCGGCGGCGTGCAATCGTCAGGAGTACGTTCATGCCGGCGGATGAACGCTTCCAGGCTATTTACATCACCCGTTTTAATTATGTTGTTCTTTGCGGCATACGCCACAAAAGATTCAACAGCTTTCGAATGACTGCTGTCTTCGCAAAATTTCCTGAATGCCTCATGGTTTGGAAAGACAGACAGAATGGCCGACATGGATTTATCCTTGGTTTTCATAATTTAAATACTCCTTAAAAATAAAATTATTAATCGTTTTATAACGAAAGAAAGAACTTATGATCACAACATCTCCAAAAGCGCAACATAAATAGTCTTAAGTAAAGACAATATTTTTCTTAAGACACGTTAATATATTGATTACTGTCTTAAGTAAGGGTATAGAGTTGCCTGTATATTACCTATTTAGCAGACTGCGGCAAAGTCGTCGGTGATTTCTATATCGGCCAGAGAGTTACATTTAACATTTTATTATCGTAAGATGGAGGAGTTAAGATGGAGCATTACGTGCTATTTATTGACGGGGAGTTTATCGAAGCGGCAGCGACGATGTTTTTGAAACCATCGATTTGATGTCAATCAATAGCAAGGAGGCGCAAAAATTCCGGAATGGAAGCATAGAGATTCACCTTGATATACAAGACAAGATAAGAAGGTATGTACCGGATATTATATATTAACTGTGGAACAAATCGCATTTGAACAATCTTGATATACAAGACGAGATAGTAATCAAACTATTTAAAACAACAGTACTTTTGGCTTGTTGACCTGTTTTGCCAAATGACCTTGATATACAAGTCCAGTTGGACAACCGCGTCCGCTTTGTAGAAAATGGCCATATCACGAAATCGGGTAGGTATGGCCATGGATGCAGATGCGGTTGTCAATCCGGCAGTGGTCAGAAAGATCGATGGTTCCTTCAGCCGGATATACCTTCGTTTCAACACCGGGAAACTCCTCTGTGATCTTGTCAACGAGGAGACACTCCTCTATTTTTTTCTAAATGCCGTTTCTGACCGTAAAGATCTCAATTTCCATCAAAATGACAACATATGCACCTTTCATGGGACAGATATGTCTTTGATGCTTTCGATAATTAGCGGTTTAACATCAAGGTTGCTTCTTTCATTCTGCACTTTGCCTGACACGTCTTTTTTTTCTGACGATTTATTATTTTGTTCAGGAGAAACGGGATGAAAGGAAAACGCAGGCCGAAGAAATGTTTTTGCGGTGCACTTATTATTCCTGATAAGAAAGTCGGTTCCCGTCAGAAGACTTGTGGTTTGAAAGACTGCCAGCGGGAGTTGAAGCGGCGGAACAATGAGCGCTGGCGGAAGAGTAATCCTAGTTATTGGCGCGATGATCATGCCCGCTTGAAGGCATGGCAGGATAAACATCCCGGCCATCTAAAAGAATACAGGAAAAGCCACCCGGAATACGTACGTAAGTGCAGGGAAGCGCAAAAACGCCGGGATAGAAGCAAACGGCTTCATCTGGATATACAAGACAAGATAAAAAGGCAGGCGCCGGATATTATAGCTCAATTGTGGGATAAAGCGCATTTGGGCAATCTTGATAAACAAGCCAAGACAGTTATCAAACCACTGGAAACAGCATTACTTTTAGGTCTGCTGACCTCTTTAACCAATCAATCTTGATATACAAGTCCAGTTGGACAACTGCATCCGTTTTGTTCAAAACGGTTACGTCACAAAATTAGGTTAAAGGAAAAAACATAAGAAAAAGGGATGAAAAAAATATTTGTGTTGATGATCTGTGTATTAATTTTACAGGATGCAGGCGCCGCAGAAATACGACCAGCCGATATTGAATATAGATATGAAGGCATGGCAGATTCAGGAAATCTCTCCCACAGCTTCATGATTAGAGAGCAGGAAACAAAGAGAATAAAATTAAAAACAAAATCAGCACCATCAATAGCGATAAAATTCTCGCAAACTAATAATGAAAAACCGGCACAAGAAATACGGTTCGCAGATACTAAAAATAAAACTATATACTCAGAAGCCATAAAAATAAAAGCATGCCAGGCCATTCCAATAAATCCCGCTAGAATAACAGCCGCCGCGAACTCATCAACGTCTAAAGAAAAGGCAAGTAGTTATTCGTCATGTAAAAAGAACATCGTCTTTTTCCCCTTGAATGTATCCCTAATAAGTAATTCTGAAATAGATCAGATTAATCAGTTTATTAACTGCATTAAGGGCAAAGAAGTTAAAGTCACCGGCTATACATGCAAAATCGGCAGTAAGTCCCACAACGACAAACTGGCAAAGGCGAGAGCCGATAGTGTCGCTAGGTATCTGCGAGAAGAAGGAGTCATGGTCAAAGAGATAAGCGGGGAAGGGCAACAAGACTATATATCCGGTGTTGATCACGTAAACAGGCGTGTCGAAATAGAACAAAGATAAAAAGGAGAAACGAATAATGAAAAAGAATTCAAGAATAATAGTTATCACCTTGGTAATCGGAGTTTTCGCAATTGTGAGTATGGCTGTAAACATTCAAGCTAAAGAACAGGAAAATGTGAAACAAGCAATCACTGTAAAAATTAAAGAAATAGCATCAATCAATGTAGAAGCTGTTGAGAAAACACCCATAGAGGGAATATACGAAATTGTCGCCAACAAAGGGAGTATCGTTTTCTATTATGCGCCTAAAAGCGAATTAATAATATTTGGCGAGATATATGATAAAAACAAAAAATCCCTCACACAAGAAAAACGTGATCAACTTCAAACTAATAAATTAACAGACATCCCCTTGGATAAAGCAATAAAAATTGGTACGGGAAAAAATAAAGTAATTGAATTTACAGATCCCGATTGTCCTTATTGCCGCCAGGCCGCAGAATATTTTAAAAATAAGAATGTAACAAAATACGTCTATTTAATCCCTATTGCCCAATTACATCCGAAAGCAGAAGAAAAAGCAAAATACATTTTAGCCGCTGAAGATAAAGTTAAGGCTTATTACGAAGTGATGAGCGGAGCGAAAGATAAAGACGACCTGAGCGGCCAGAAAATATCGAAAGACGTAAACGATATGTATCAGGCTCAGCAAAGTATCGGCAATAAGATAGGAATAACCGGAACGCCAGCGTTCTGGATCAATGGAAAGTATGTGCCGGGAGCGAATATAAAAATGTTTGATACGCTCTTGGTAAAATAAAAAGGAGATTAAACATATGAAGAAGGAAGACTTGGTAAAGGCGTTGTTGTTCACATTGTTTTTGGTAATGGCTATAGTGCCGTCAGCGTTCGCAATTACGGCGCCAGCCGCGGGTAGTTTCGCCTATGACGTTTACGATATGGCCGTAAATTCTATTTTAAAAGGGCCCATTGGTTTCGTAGCTGGATTGGGAGCAGTATGTTTTGGGGCAGCATTGGCGATTCAGCAAAAAATTGGCGGTGCCATCCCCGCGCTATTAGGAGGAGCCGTTCTGCTTAAAGCGGATACAATCGTCAGCAGTATGGGCTTGCTGTACTAATGAAAAAACAATTTCCTCAATATCTATCGGCTCCGTTACAGGTACTCTTTTGGGATAGCGATGAGCTATGCATCATCCTGATGTTTTTCACAATAGCAATGATATTTGGATCTGTAACGTGGCTGCTGGTGGTAGTCGGTCCCTGGGGATACAGTAATGTGAAAAAAAAATACCCAAGAGGATTTATCCGTCACATTCTATATTTTACAGGACTCGTCAATTTTCAAAAATATCCTGATTTTTTTGAGGACGTGTTTATTGAATAAACGAAAAGGGAAAGGATCAAAGTGAAGCTGAGCACTTACATGAACGATAAAGCAAAACACAAAGGTGAAAACAGGTTATTAAAATTCATCATTTTGGTTATCGGAATAGTTACGTTATTGAATACCGGTATAATGCTTAAGGCTCTCAGCTATCAGAGAGTGGTCATCGTGCCGCCAGGATTACAGGAAAAAACAACAATCCAAGGAAACAAGCTGGACGAAATATATGTATCAACATTTGTTCGATACATCAGCTCTCTGGCCTTTTCCTACACGCCGGCCACAGCCCGCAGGCAATTTGATGAGCTGCTGCTTCACTTTGATCCGACCGCCTATCCGCAGGGAAAGACAACTTTTTACAATCTTGCCGAAAAAGTGGCGGATACGCAGGTCACGCAGGCTTTTTACATTAATAAGATCACAGTAAATACGGAGATTAAGAAGATCCAGATAGAAGGAACCAAAAGACAATATATAGATGACCGCAAAGTGGAAGACGGCAAAAAAAATTATTACATAGATTACACAGTGCTCAACGGAAGATTTTACATAACAGCCATAGCCGAATCGGCGGCTGAAGGGGCAGGGCAAGGTCAAGTTCAGGAAGCGGCGCAAAAAGGAAAATAAAATGAAAAAAGCAATAATACTGATCATCATATTACTTAATTTATTATGCGCATATCGATCTAATGCGGAAGAGAAGAATCCCGGAGAGCCGCCGACTCAAAAACAACAAAAAGAATTGGACACAAAATTAAAACAGGAAACTACGAATGAAGAAAAAGATGAACATCAAACACTTTCTTCCCTCAGAACAAAACAGAAGTGGAATTATCCAAAACAAGAATGTCCATCAGGAGAATGTAAGGAGGATCAGACACCGAACAAAGAACAGCCGTTCGAAAATGAAGTAAAGGTAAATTATGGTCAGATACAGAAAGCAGTAGAGGAAGTACAGTCACCGACAATAGTAACACCGGAAATACCGATGGCAGTGCGGGTAAGCGCACGGGATATAAATAGAGTAACATGCCGGACGGGAGAAATTAAAGACATTGTCTATTCTAAAGAAAAGGGAATGACGGTGTCGTTTTCCGGAAAAGACGCATACGTCAAATACAAATACATCAAGAAAGGCAATAAAACAATATATCCGGGCGTAACGGAGATGTATATCATATGCGGTGATTCCACTTACAATCTCATAGCCGTGCCGGAATTAATTCCGTCAAAAACAATTCAGCTATCCGGCGGTGATAGCGAAAAAATAAGAAAAAACAAAAATTATTTCAGCGGAATGTCATCGGAGAAGAAGATAATGACGCTGATCAAGGCTGTATATGCCGATGATCTGCAGGAAAGTTTTACTGTAGAAAAGCAAGCATTCAATGACATTAGCCAATACGAAGAATTATTCATAACACCAACAAGAACTGTAACCGCGCTCGGAGAGGGTATCAGGGTATCAGAGTATATAATCAAAATAAAAGAAAACTCCAAGAAACAGGAAATAGAATTGGACGAGCGTGACTTCATCGATATTGCCGCAAATCCGATAGCATTGGCCATTGATAAATTAAGGATCAAAAAAGGCGATACCGCCCGGATGTTTATATGCGAACAAAATAAGGGCGATGACGACATAGATAAAAGCTCAACGATAAAAATAAACAAAGGATATGTGAACGAAAATATAAAGACAGAGCCGAAAGAAGTAAAAAATGAAGACGATAAGAAGGCCTCAAAGCAATACAAAATTAAGTAAAGGAATTCCGGTAAATGGCGATGGATCTGAAAGGTAGATTTAAAGATTATTGGAAGAATCTGGATGCAGCCGATAAGAAAAAGGTAGTGAGAACCTTTATCATCGTGGGTCTGATGGTTTTTGGCATAGCAGTATATTATGTAAAATATGGAACAAAAACCATAGAATCGCCACGGGTAAGTCAAAATCCCAAACAAGAAATAAAGCTGGAACCTCATCTGTTGGAGAAGTCTGCGTATTTGCAAGGCCAGGAAAAAATAAACATGATGCTGAAAGAAGTGGAAGATCTGAAAAAAGAAATTAAGGATAATCAGAATCAGCAAGGCGATAAATCAGGTCCCGCCGAATCAAAATCAAATAATAGGCTGGACGGGCAAACTCAGTCACATGTGCAGTCGATTAAGCCGCAGGTTCAAACGGATCAATCAGCATCCCGGATAATTAAAAGCGAACCATTACCGCCGCCGCCAATTCCACAGAGTCAATCACGACAATATAATAATCAGGCGCAAAGAAACGTACCCCCGTTGCCCGGGATATCAAGACAACAAGAAGATCCTCAAGAACGTGAAATTGGAGCAATTGAAATAGCTAGCAATCGCAACTCCGGCGGGGACGGTAAAGAAAAAGCTGTGGAAAAAAAAAGCAAAAAAAAGACAGTGTATTTACCCCCTTCTTTTATGGAGGCCACGATGCTGAGTGGCTTGGATGCACCGACAACAGAAGGGGGCAAGGGAGAGCCTGTCCCGGTTTTATTGCGTATTAGAGACCTTGCTTTTTTACCCAACCAGATACGGGCAAATCTTAAAGGGTGTTTTGTAATAAGCGAAGGGCATGGCTCTTTGGCGGATGAGAGGGCTCACTTGAGGATTACCAGCATATCATGCTTGTCCAAAAAAGGAACAGCGGTGATCGATCAACATGTAAAAGGATTCGTTGTCGATTCAGATGGAAAAATAGGACTGAGGGGAACAGTCGTAAGCAAAATGGGCGCTATTGTCGCAAGATCAGTAATTGCGGGATTTTTTTCCGGCATAGGGGATGCGATTAAAGCGCAAACAACCACAGTAAGTGTCAGCCCGTTAGGTCAAACGCAGACAATAGATCCTAATCAACTGCTCACTGCTGGAGCCGGTGGAGGTATATCCAGCGCGGCTCAACAAATATCAAAATTTTATCTGGATCTGGCCAGACAGACAATGCCCGTTATTGAAGTGGGTGCAGTCAGGGATGTGACGCTCGTTATATCTGAAGGAGTGGAATTAGAAATTAAAGAAATAAATAAAGGGGAAGAGCTTCAATGAAAAAATGTCTAATCATCATTACAACGCTTTTTTTATGGGGCTGCGGCGCAGTGTTAAATCCGTATAAAGACGATTTCTCCTGCCCGGATCATGACAGGGGAAAATGCATTAGAGTCGAAGGCGCATATAAAGAATCTCTTCAAAAGAAGAGTGGTAACATATTGAATGATAAAGAAAATAAGACGGCGTGTGAAAAATGCCGGAAGGAAGCAAAGAATAACAATGTATCTGAAGATACATACTGCACAGCCTGTTCAGAGTCAGAAAAAAACAAGCCGGAAAATAAACGGATAACAACTCAATCATCCGAAACGATGTATCAAAATGCGGTCAATAAAAAATTGGTAACAATGCTGAAAGCGCCGAATACACCTCTAATTGCGCCGCCGCAGATTATGCGGATATTGGTACTGCCGTACAAGGGAGATATGAACGAATTATACATGATGAGATACGTCTATTTATTAGTAGATGATCCGAAATGGATAGTGGGCAATTATTTGATAGATTCCGACGAATAATCAGAGGGTGAAAATGGAAGTATTTTACGTAATGCTGGCCATAATAGCCACAGGCGTCTTGTCTATAGTGATTTATGTATTCCGTCACAAAATACATGACCTCTTATTGGGGCAGGATAGGGATGCAACGGTGGAGGATATAGAGCGAATAAGCCAGCATAATAAGTTTTCGTCATATTTGCCGTGGCGGGCATACGACAAAGAGAAGATATTTTATTATAATGTTGATGAAACAATAGGATTTCTATGGGAATGCACACCATTGGCATTTGCCGGTGATAAAACAACGTTTATTTTAGAAGGTCTATTCAGAATCGGCATCCCGTTCGGTAGCATAATCCAGTTCATCTTATATGCAGATTCGTACATCGAGGAAGAAATAGAATTATACAAAGAAGGAAAAACGCGGGACAATAAAATATTACAAGAATCAGCGAAATGGTACGCCGAATATTTCAGAAAAGGCACAAAAGGAATGGATATATTTCAAAGGATGCCCCTGAGAAATTATCGTTTATTTGTGGCCTTAAAGATCCCGGAAAAAGAAGCCGATAAAATTAACATTTCCGATGTGTACAGCACAGTAAAGGAAATATTATCCGGTGCCGGTGTGCACCCTCAGGATTTAAAGCCGGAAGAGTTAGTAGACTGGATGAGAAAATTCTTCAATGACAAACCATCCGCCAACAATAAGGCTTACAATGAAGAAGAGTACCTGAATAAGCAGGTAATTCTGTCAGACACGGTTATCAAAAAGAGCTTATCGGAAATCAAGATCGGTGAAAGATATTTCCGGTGTGCGACAGTCAAGACATTTCCAACAGAAGTGGACACATTTCAGACCAATGAATGCTTCGGCGGTGTATGGGGCATTATATCCGATTCCAACCAGATATTGACGCCGTTTTTGTATTCGATGAATGTTGTCTATGAAGATTTAAAGATGAAACTGCATATGAAATGCAATCTGGTATTGCAGCAACAGGGCGCCGGAAGCTTTACGCCGTCATTAATGCGGAAAAAAGATGAATACATGAGAGCCGTGGATGACATCGAAAAAGGACTACCCTTTGTAAAAATAATACCAACAATGTGGGTATGGAGTGAAGATCAAAAGCAGGCCGCAGAATCTATCGTGAGAGCGAAAAGATTATGGGAACAAAACGGCTATGTCATGCAGGAGGACAAGGGTATCTTGCCGCCGCTACTGGTGGCCTCCCTGCCGTTCGGACTGTACAATGTCAAAGATAATATAGAAAACCTGGACAGAGATTTTATAGCGCCTGCTTCAGCTGTGGCGACGTTATTACCGGTGCAGGCGGATTTTGCCGGCGGAGGGTATCCTTACTTGTTGTTTATGGGACGCAAGGGGCAACCCTGCCGCCTAGATTTGTTCGGCAAAGCTGCAAATAATCATAATTTGTTTATTGCCGCTTCATCCGGGGCCGGGAAAAGTTTTTTGGTCAACTACATCACCCTTAATTATTATGCCGCCAACGCAATGATAAGAATCATCGATATCGGCGGTTCATACCAGAAACAGACGGAAGTATTTAAAGGAAGATTTTTAGACTTTAGCCCGGAGTCCAATTTATGCATGAACCCGTTTACCTATATTCAGGAGCCGGAGAGTGATATTCCACCGATAGTCTCATTGTTGCACACGATGATCTATTCCGCTACTTCCACAGTGCCGTTTGCCAATGCCGAGACGGAAATGACCATATTAAAAGCGGCTGCGAGATGGGCGTGGAAGGAAGCCGGTAATGATGCGGATGTAAATTCGATTTATGAATATTTGGCGAAGTATCCGCTGTATGCGGATAAAGAGTTGAAAGAAGGCAGCGGCGATAAAACGGTCTTTACGCAATCTGCAAGAATACTGGCCTACAATTTAAGGGATTTTACATCGGAAGGAACATACGGAAAATGGTTTTGTGGCCAATCCAACTTCGACATATCCTCTGATGAATTCGTGGTGCTCGAATTGGAGCATTTGAAACCGATTAAAGAATTATTCAAAGTAATCACCCTGCAAGTTATCAACGCCGTAACACAAGATTTATACCTGTCAGACAGAAGCCGGAGACGGTTGATCATCTTTGATGAGGCCTGGCAGTTTCTTAAAGAAGGCCGCGGCGCATTACAGGAAATTATTGAAGAAGGATACCGCCGTTCGAGAAAATACAATGGATCGTTTTCCGTAATTTCTCAGAGTTGCCTTGATATCAAGCAATTCGGCAGCGTCGGCGATGTCATTTTAGCAAACTCAGCTTTCAAGTTTTATCTGGAGTCGGGAGATTTTGAAAAGGCAAAGGAAGAAAAGATAATTGACAAGGGAGAATTCGGAATGCAGCTGCTGAAATCGGTAAAATCAAACAGACCGAAATATTCCGAAATATTCATGGATACTCCCTATGGCCAGGGAGTCGCCAGACTGGCCGTAGATCCTTTCAGTTATTATTTGTTTACTTCCGACGCGAAAGAGAAAGCGGAGATAGATTACATAGTAAAACAAGAAGGGAAGGATTATGCAGAGGCCATCGAAGAAATGGTTAGGAAGTATCGAAATTAAAATATGCATCCTGATGCTTATGGCATTCCCGTTTGTTGTGACGGCGCAAAACGACGTAGAAAAGTCACGATCTGAAGCGCAGAATGCCGCTGGCAGCGTTTATGAGCATCTGGGAACATCAGAGGCAATCAATCAAAATGCCGCTCAGCCGCTCACATCTTCAAAAACTCCGATGAAGACTGTAGATCAATCTCAAAGCTTCTCCGCACAATTATCCTGCCCGTCATCATCAAAATTTGTGGATATTCTGGCGCAGCCGGGGAGCACGGGAGACCTGCAAACGGTAATAATTATGCAGGATACAAACCTCGACGGGAAAATGGATTATCAATTCGTTATGCCTTTTTCGGTATCGGGAATTTGCGGCAATGGTGTGATCCAATGTGATGTGGGGACATGGCATAATTGTAAATATTGGAAGTGGGTAGCGGATAATCAGGGGAAATTAAATATCCAGCAAACGGATCTGACAAAAATGGGCGGATGTTATTGTATAAACAATTCCTGTGGGAATAATGTAGCGTGGGCGAACTTACCATTAATCCTGAAAGATTTGGGAGCAGGTGCAACCGGAGCAATAATGTCCTCCAATCCCAAATACAGCATTACGGATGTCAAAGTAAGCGACGCGGAAATAACTTATTACAGCCAATCCCTCATTGATTGCAGTTCCATCGGTTCGGCATCGGCAACAAATCCCGCCAATTATTACGCCGGAGGCATGACTGATGCGCCGATGACCGGCGCAGCCCAGCAGGAAGTGTCAGCCGAGCAAACAGATCCCGACAGCATGTATAGTGTCATTAGCAGCTCCATGCAATATCACAACACCCAGGGACAAATGGTTCAATGTAAAATTATCCGCAACATAACCATTACGCAGGAAGTTACGTGTCCATACGGAAATGCCGCCCTGAATTCCGACAGTACGGTATGCACCGAATATGGAAACGGTTGCTCCAGCTATTGCGATGCCGTAAGCGGCTGCCAGTTGACGAAGAATCCGCTCAATATACAGGGCAATTGGATTGGCGGTTTTTTGTCCGGCTTATGGGGAAGCGGTCAAAATATTATAGGTACGGGATTTGATGTGTACGGAACGCTCATTACCATTCAAGGAGTCAATATGAGCGGAGGAATAAGCTCGATATATCCGGATTTTATTATGGACATAAGAGGCAGCGGCGAAAATCTGCAAATTATACGCTGCACCAATATCAATATGGCTGATCNNGACCATGACAATGGATGAAGATCCGTTAATTAAGGGCGGACAGGGTCTGTATTATGTGGAGGGAGTGTTCGGAATTTTCGTAAACGGCAATAAACTATCCATTTTGCATAATGGATATAACCCTTATTGGGATTACTATTCAGGGACTTATTGGTATCCGTATTGGTGGGGGTTTTATTGGGGGAATGATATTTATTTGTGGAAGGAATATTGCACCTATCCGGCATCAAGAATAGATACCATCAATGAATCAATAAATGATCAGTGTGCCGTCCCGGAAGAAAACCCGAGGTGTCAAATTGAAGATGAAAAGGTTGATAACGTATACACGTATAAAAATTATCAACCGACAGGATTAGTTCCTCTGGCAACCTGTAAGGATTACAGCAGTTTTTATTATCACAATATTTGCCGGGATTGGTGGGAAAAAGACCGGACTTATTTGTGTCAGGCCGACAGCAAATTCGATTTTACCGACAGCATGAAGCGGGTGAATGAGGTTTATAAAACCACTAAGGATGTGAACACGGCGGCGACATATACAGACTACAGGCAGGACGAAAAAACAAAGACGTGGCAGACAGAGGGTAATACTTTCGATCTGGGAGTAGCGCAATCCCAACCATACGATACATGCAGCAAGGTATGTAAAACAAGGAAACCTAAGCAAGACACCCAGGCGACTCAATCAGGCACAACCTCGCAGTACAGAAAAGATATAACCACCTATGATTTTTATTACCGGCAGTGTTATCCGCAGGCGAACGTCTGTCCCGCGGGCGCCGGTGAAGAAATAATAAAGGACTGTCAATGTATTAATGAGTTCGCGGAAACTTTCACACTGCTGGAGACCATAAAGGAAGCAGGTGAAGATGCAATATGTTCATCAGGGGCGAAGAAATGAAAAAATATTTTATTATCGTTTTCATATTATTTGTGTTGGTTGTTAAAGGATATGCGAGCACTTGTGTCAAAGATATTAACGGCGACGGAGTGATCGATGCAAAAACTGAAAAATGGAATTGTCTGGCGACTCAGCCACCCGTATGCCCGCAGGATATGGTTAATTGCACGACAGCGAATATAACTCTATCGGGGTCGACAACTTCAATCCAAGCAATTGTCAAGGATAAGATAGGGATAACAAAAATCAGCGCTGATGATGTGGGATCATCGCTGCATATCGATGGATGGATATGCAGCGACATAGCGTGCTCGTCGGGAAACATAGGTTCCATAAAAATTCAAAACGCGACTGTCTCCGGGTCCGTCGCGGCGGATAAAATATCAAGAATGGTAGGCAATGCCTCCGACATTGAAATTTTCGGCTGTGACGGCGGGACATCATGCACGGAAACATTGCTCGGGAAGATCAATATAAATGGCGCATCCATAACGGGATCGGCGGCGGCAGACGCAGGACTTATATCAATAACAGCCAGCGGTTCAACATTATCGGTAGCAGGAATGACGTGCGGTGGTTCCGGCTGTTTTCAGATCAGTGCCGGTACATTATCCATTAAGGGTGTGAATGCGGTTTGTCCTGCAGGGTCTCAATATTCATGCGTGGATGTAAATGGAATACAAAAATGCTCGTCGCTTACCTGTAATGACGATACATACGGCGGAAAAGTAAGTGCAGGACAACAAATCTGCGTCAAAGATATAAATCAAGATGGTAACATTGATTTTAGTACGGAGATGAGTGTATGCCAAAAATACAACAATCAATATTATTGCCCACTGCAGACTCAGGATTGCACAAAGCAGACAACAGCACCGGTGTGTCCTGCCGGAGGGAATGTAAATCTATCGACAAAAAAATGTGACATAATCATTAATAACAATTATACCTGTCCGACCGGCTATAAACAAGATGCGGGCAATACCTGTACGGCGCCTCCGTCTTGCACCGTGGGGACATTGGATAATGCGTCAATGCAATGTGTAACAGCCTATGGCTGTCCTCTGGGATCGCAATTTAGTTGTTTCCCGAATACGGATAAAAACAACGTCTTACAGTGCAACAACATATCCTGCATGGACGGATCAACGCAAAATCCCGGTATAACTACCAGCGACAGTTCTTCTTATCAAAATGACGGACAAAAGGACGGCAGTGGAAAGTGTCTGGGAACGATAATGATATTTAACGGGAAGCCGTTGGAATGCCGTCCTCCGGGAGTGAATACGAATTTTTTCAATTGCTGCGACCAGTCCGACGGTAGTTTTTTAATAATTAAAAAAACGTGCGGAGAACCGGATACGGAATGTGTGACCAAAGCGAGCAGGAGGGAATGTCATTTTATCGGCGATTACTGCAAGCAGGAATGGTGGCTGATCGGATGTGTCCAGAGGGCCAATGTGTATTGTTGTTTTAATTCCATGCTGGCCAGAATTATTCAGGAACAGGGACGTCCGCAACTTCAATCATTTAACGGATGGGGATCGGTGGCAGCGCCGGATTGCCGCGGTTTTACGGAAGAAGAATTTTCCCACATCGATTTCTCCAAGATAGATTTTTCCGAATATATAAAGGCGACAAAAGCTGCAACGGACAACAAAATGCAGATTATCCAGAATAAATTAACGCAACAAAATGAAAGAAATATTAAAGAAAAGACCCAATGAGAAGAATAATAACATTCATAACGATAATAGTGGCAATCAGTATGAGTGCGGAAATCTGGGCTAAGGATTTAGGGAAGTATGGCGCAACTTATCCGGTAATTGAAGAAGATGCGATAGGACAATTGAAAAAAGCCATCGCCGGATACGATTGGGTAAAATTTACAAACAAGCAAAAAGAAAAAATTAGAAACTTTAAGCCAAAAGACCTGATGGATTTGCCGGTGGCCAAGGAAAACAAGGTTTTTAACGTCGATATGACCGGCACAATAAAAGAGGACATAATAGGAAGAGACGGAGAAGTCGTTTATCCGAAGGGTTATAAATATAATCCTATGGAATATGTGTTTATGAGAAGGATCATTGTTTTTATAAACGGCAGCGATGAAAAACAAATCGAATGGTACAAACAATCACCTTATCCGGTTGACATGAGAACGATGCTTTTGATCACGGACGGGTCCTACCTGGATGTAAGGAAGAAGCTCAAAACTTTGACAGTTTACTATGCCAACAAGGAAATAATTGAGAGGATGGGCATAAAAGCACTGCCTTCAGTGGCTGTCCAAAAAGGAACACAACTGGAAGTGCGGGAGTATGCTCTCAAAAAAGAGAAGTAATGAGAAAAACGGCAATCATAATATTATTGATAGTCCTGTTTATAAATCCCCTGAAGGCCAGCGCCACCTGCCCGGGAGATTCCGCGCTAATGGATTTGATCAGCGCTATCTGCTGGGAATGTATCTTTCCCATATATATAGCGGGAGTAGCCATAGACACGGGATCGCACGTGAACGATATACCCGAAAGCGAAGTGTCGATGGAATGTACATGTCCGATAGAATGGCCGCCTTATGAGAGAGTGGGGATTACGATATCGTATTGGCCGGTTTCCTATTATGTCGAGGTAGTCAAAGACCCGTATTGTTTTCCGAGTTACGGCTTGAACATCAATGGGAATGAATCGGGGGATAGTTTAAAATCACTGACAAATGGCGGCGGCGCGGAAATGGGTCATGAAGGCAACGAAACCTCGACCTTTGTACAGGCTCATTTCTGGTATTTTTATATTTTGGGCTTGATGGATGACGCCCTTGATACGATGTGCGAGGAAGTGACATCAACAGATCTCGTAGGATTATCGGAAATAGATCCTTTATGGCAGGACGACGAGTTGGCCGTGATTATTGGACCGGAAGCATATTTATTCGCCAATTACGGGGCGCAACTGACCTGTATAGCGGACGCCGTAACAACCAATGCAGGATATTCCCTGTCTCCTCTTTTCTGGTGTGTCGGGTCGTCGGGGAGCCTGTATCCGCTCACCGGACACGCCAATAATGACGATCTGTTGCAGGCGTACGAATTAATTGTCGGCCGGGCGATATTCAGAATGCACAGGCAGGCAGCCATTTGTGACGCTGCATGCTGGTATTGCCAGTGCGTGTATACGCCCATATGGATCAAGCATCATTACCGCGATCAGGTTGCCTGGCCGGTCAATGCCGGATTCTGCACAGCGTTGGGAGCCACTGATATAATGTGGGGTCCGGGTAAGAATCCGCCCGATGTAAGCAGAATGGATAATTTAATATTTTTACTTTACAGGAAAAGAACATGCTGCATGGCCACAGAATAACATTATTCACAGGCATGATATTAATTGTTTCTGTAATTCAGGCAGAGTCAAAAGAGGCTTTTATTGAAATGCCTTCTCCCTGTTATTCGGTAGAAGCAATCAAAAATAATCAAGTATATTTAAAAGAAGACGATAAAGCCTGTGTTCAGGCGATTAGAAGGACATTAATCCAGATTGATGACCGTGTAAGTCAGGCAGAGGTATATGTCCGGGGGAAATTATGGAGCACACAGGCTTTAGATAAAAAAGAAATTGATCTGGAAAAAATAGCGGAGACGGTTGAGGAACAAAAAAAGAATTTTGATGTAGAAAGTATAAAGAATAATGATGAGGCCATAAGACGAGCCAATGAAGCAGCGCAAAAATTTCATTCAGAGCAATATCAAAGCAAGTTAAATAAAGAAATGGCAAGAATTAAGATGGATTTGTTTAATGTAGGCGAGAAAGAAAATAAGGCGATAATATATTCCGATACAAACAAGACCCCTGAACACTCCCTCAATAAAGAAAGTTATTTATACATCTTTGTTTCATCATCCATGCCTCAAAATACAATAAGGGCGTATGCGCAGGATGTAGCATTGCTTAAGGAACAAAACATAATGATTGTACTTAAAGGAATGATCGGACAGCCGGCAAAACTTAAAAGTACGGCTAAATATATAAAAAATATCATTAAGAAAGACCCTGAATGCGAAAGAAAATGTGCAGTGTATAAAGCCGGGTTTGCGATAGATCCCCGGCTGTTTGAAAAATACAAAATAACGGAAGTGCCGGTGTTCGTTTACGACCGGAATGTAAAAACAATAAAATCCGGCATTGGCGGAGAAATTGATAATAAAACCGGCAGTGAATATTTAAAGTTAGAAGGTGATGTATCGGTGCAGTACGCTCTGGAGATGTTCAGAAGAGAAACAAAAGAGAATGAGCTTGATAAATTAATCGGAAAATTCAGCTGGGAGTATGGCGCCAATAATTAGAATAAACGCAGTATTGATTATTTTATGTGTGATGATTTCAGCAGGCAGGCCCGCTCTGGCTGACGACAACGACGTGAATTTTTATAAAGAGAAAAAAACAGGATGGTGGTGGTACCACGATCCAAAACCGGAAATAAAAAATAAAGAGGAAGAAAAACTTGATCTCAAACCGGTAAAGCCAGTGCCTTCGATAGCGCATATGCCGGATGAAACACTCTGGAATCTGCACCCGGATCAGTTTCAGGAGTTGCTGTTGGAATTGCAGAAGAAGGCTGTGCAAAATCCCACGGAGAGCACAATGGCCGATTATACGAGGATGCTGGATATGGCCAGGCGTAAATCGGTGGTGTTTGCCAATGCCAGTATGCTCTATGTCCAGCAACACCCGGAGTACGATGTGGCTGCGGCTGATCCGATAACCACCCCCGGCAAGGTGGCAACAATAAAACAAACGGCACAGGATATGGAGGATAAAATCAATTGGGCAGCAGGTAATTATGGAATCATATATTTTTATTCACAAGACTGCCCATATTGTGAAGCGCAGACACCGATATTAAAGTATTTCGGAGAAAAATATAATTGGGAAATAAAACCTTACGATACAAAAACGGATTCTAAAGTAGCCGAAGCATTTAATGCAGCAGTTACTCCAACCATATTATTAATCGGACGCAAAAACGGAGAATATCTGATCGTATCTTCAGGGGTAATATCGCTGCCGGACATGGAAGAGCGCATATACCGGGGCATAAGGTTGTTAGAGGGCGAGACGGGCGTGGAAAATTATTCGACATATGATTATCAAAAGGGTGGAGCGCTTGATCCCCAAAGTATCTTTCAAAACAAATAGGAATGACTTTATGAAAAAAAACAAAATCATATTGGTAGCGGTCATATCTTTTGTACTGGTTATATCGCCGTTTCAGTCAAGTAAAGGCGGCTGGATAGACGATTGGGTCGATCAAAAAGTGTATTCCGGGCCTTCCTATATAAAAGGACAGCAAAGGGGATATTATTCCGGCGGGTCTTTTTCGGCAAGATGGCCGGTCAAGAAGGATTATTTATTAACTGTGCAGCCTCCGCGGATCAAGGCGGGTTGCGGCGGCTTGGATATATTTACGGGCGGAATCAGCTTCATGAACTTCGACTATCTGGTTAAGAAACTGGAAAGGATTCTTCAATCGGCGCCCGCGGTGGCTTTCGATTTGGCGTTAAACGTATTATGCGAACCTTGCAGTAAAGCCATTAAGTCAATGGAATCCATTGCCAATGGTTTAAATGGCATGTCTCTGGACGAGTGCAAAGCGTCCAAGGCAATAGCGGCCTACACCTTGGATAAAACGGGTGCCAGTGACTTTTTAACCGGCACGGATGAAGATAACGAAGAGCTGGAAAATTATTACTCCGATTATTTAAGCGCACAGGGTTTGCAGGATTCTTATCAAAAGACAAAAGAAGATATAATGGGATTGGGCGGAGCGTCCGTGCCCAATGCAAACGCACAATCACTGGTAGTCGGATGTCCTGATGAAGTAACGGCAATATTCTTCAGTCAGGGATCAATGATTGCCAATCTCAATGCAAAAATAGGACTCAATGAAAGCCAGGACTACATTGAACTGGTAAGAGGATTTGTTGGCGACATAGAGCTGGAGATGACCGGGCCTCGCGGCGTAGTGATTAATGCAATTCCTCCCTGTTCAGGCAACAAGGAAAAGACTGTAGATAATTTACTAAACGGTGATGTGGAAGCCAGAAGGCTTGCTAATGATCAATGTGTGTCCGTTGGTGATTCCAAGGCGAATTTCACTGAATATGTGAAACAGATGATTATGGACATTGCCAGCAATTATCAGAACAAAACCCCTTTAACAACGGCTCAGATAGCCTTTATAAATTCCAATCCATTATCAATATCATTAGTAATTAAAGGAGCAATAGCTTCAAATAATGTTGAAGTAATAGCATCCAACCTGGCAGACCCGACAGCAAAGGCGTTAGCCTACCGGCTGATGGACGATATGTATCACCGGATATGGTTTATGGTCCAGAGAGGACAATTAATCGCGTCGAACGCTCAACCTAAGCCCGGTGTGCCTGCTGAGACATGCAGATTTGAAGTAATTAAACCGCAGATAGATAAACTGACGGCGCTGGGTGATAAAGTAGAGAAAACAAGAGAATCGTTAAGGTCAAGTTACTTTACAGCATTATCGGAAATCGAATCTGTTTATAATTTAGTAGAAAAATTTCAAAAAGCTAATGCGATTATAACAAAGGATGTCACAGCCCGTTTCGGCAATGCAGTGGCACAAAGGGCCACCGGCAGATAAAATGAAAACTAAAAACCTTATTAAAATAATTATCATTGCCAGCATCATGCTTAAAGCATCTGTAAGTTATGCGCTGGATATGGATTATTATACATGGAATGGTTTTGATATTGAAGTTGAAGCATGGAGAATATTAACCCTTATATTTGCGGATAATGGATATAAGACTTTATTTTTTGCAGTAATTACAATGGGCATCTTTCTCGGAGGATTTGGTACAATATTTGGTTTATTGAGCGGCACGAAGCAAGGATCGTCGCTTGCCTGGGTCTGGCCTTTGGGATTGGGAGTGGTGTTATATTTGGCATTGATAGTGCCGAAGGGAAATCTGACGATATATGATCCCGTAGCAAATAAATTTCAGACAATCCCGGAAGTGCCGAATGGCCTTGTGGCTGTTGCCGGCATTTTGAATAAAATCGAAAAAGGACTGTCAGATGTTATTTCCACATCCGGGGGATATCCTCCGGGCGCACAATACGACAATGCTGCCGGGGGAATAGGAATATCAACCATTTTGGCATTCACAGGACTTAACACAATGGATGCCTACTTAAATCAGTCATTGGATGAGTATGTAAAAGAATGTGTTCTTTTTGAAATGCAACAGCCGACACCGGCAATAACAATGAGCGATTTGGACACGACAAACGACTTATCGGCCGTAATGGGCGCTGCGGCAAATCCCGCCGTATGGGTAACGTATTGGGACAGCAGTAACCCTGGAGGAACGACTCTTACGTGCAGTGCGGCATGGACGAATCTCAATACTATTCTTAATCAACCGGCAACGCAAAATCAGTGGGAGAAAAAAGCGTGCTCAAGCGCCGGGTTTAATACAAACGATCCGATAGAGGTGCAAAGATGTGAAAGCATATTAGGCTCCACCATCGAATATTTGTATGACAATCCTTCCTTTGGGGCGACGTCTTTTATTTTAAATATGGCTTTAGCGCAAAGGCTGGATCAGGTGATTAAAAAACTTAATCCTGAACTGGCGCAGGGATTATTGGCCAATAAACAAGCGTCTCTGGGTGGGGAAGGGGCGACAATAGTTGCGTCTCAGTATATTCCGATAGCAAAGGCCGTCTTTAAAGCCATAATTATAGGTATGATACCTTTTTTAATTTTATTTCTTCCCACAACATTAAGCATTAGAACACTGGGCATTATGACAGGGTTTTTCATCTTTGTTACGTGTTGGGGTATTTGCGACGTGATTATCCACAATTTAGTAATGGTCAGAACGTTTAATGAACTGCAAAATATCAGGGATCACGGGATGAGTTATACAGCGGCAACCTTGTGGCCTACCTCAGGACAGCGAGCTTTAAACCTGTATGGAAATATGCGAGCGGGAAGCGTTATGTTTGCAGCTGTAATATCAACGGTAATATGTAAGTTCGGAAATTATGCCTTAACTGCAATAGCAGGTGGAGTATCAGGAATGATTACATCTACCGGGCAAAATATTGGGGGAACAATCAGAGAGCCGCAGACAGCGGCAGCGTACACCGATTCGCTCAGGGGTTCGATTGCACCTCAGCTAAATGCCCGGAATAATGATTTTGAGTTAGACGCGTTTGCCCGTAGTGCCAAGTTTACAGGAACAGCCGCAGGAGATATTACGGCAATGCAAGGATTTGGCGGTGCATCAAAAACAATTGAACAATATCGAACGGGAACTGCTGGCAATACAGTGGAACAGGTATCCGCGGGAGGTGGAAAATATGATGCCGGAATGGGCAACGTGATAGATATATCAAGAGGAAGAGCCGCAGGTGGCGTCAAAGGGCAAATAGACAGGCAGGCAGCGTCAGAATATAAAAATCAAAGTCTGCGAGATGGTGCGGAAGCAATACAAAAGCATCAATCAGGTGCAGAACCGGTTATCGGGGATACGGGAACTATTGAAAGCTATAAAGGCGATGTTGGCTCCGAATCGGGTTGGCG
>PLMV01000178.1 GCA_003141615.1 Syntrophaceae bacterium | reverse complement strand
GCCTCCCTGAATCTTACCTGACAGGGTCTTTGCCCTGCCTTTTGCCTTAACGCTCACCACAATGGCTCTTTACCAATGCGGCTTAAGGTGGTTTGAAGCCTGCTCCTGCAAGCCGGCTTCGAGGGCCCTCACCCCTCATCTCTTGTGCAGCCTCGTGGCGCACTTACGAATTGAAATGTTGCATGAATTGGGAAAATAAGAAAAACAACATTACATGAAGGAAGAAATAAAAAACCGATTTCCGAACCGTCAGAATTGTTTCTTTCACCTACAAAGGCTCAGCAATGGACGGTTGCCAGGATTGAGGATTACCGGTTGTAAGCAGTTTTAGCGTTCCCCACTAAATCAAAGGCAGAGTCCACCATCATATATTGTTATAAATAATTTGCCTTCGCGTTATAGGGGTATTGTTGGGCGTACTGGCACTTGCACGGAAAAAGATTAAAGCGGCGTAGCCGCCGGCATCATCGCTTACTTACATATTCCTTAGTCATTTTGGAGTGCTTGTCCATGATAGCATTATGCGTCTGCCTAGAACAGACCTGAAGTGATAATTACTAGAAGAAGAAACAACTCTCTTATAAAAGTATTCGTTTCAGTCCTAGCCTATAAATGCTCTCTATCTTAATAGCTATATATTAATTTATCATATTTCCGAACAATATTATGCTTGACAAATAAATTACCGAATAATACTATTATTACACCCTAATTATTATATAGTATTTACCTATAAGCAATATATATCTTACTTTAATTCATAAAAGGACTTTATGGCAAATAGTAATCGAAAAGATAACAGGAAAAATGAAATAATCGATGCGGCATTGAAGGTATTTTCCGAGAAAGAGTACCAGGACGCGACCATATCCGAAATAACGAAACTGGTCGGCATCTCCGAAGCGACCATGTACGAATACTTCGGAAGCAAGGAAGACCTCCTGTTCGCGATCCCCGGGAAAATAACGGCGGAGGCAATTGAATTCATTGAACAAATTCTTCCATTTATCAGGGGTGCCGAGGGCAAGATCAAGGCAATCGTACAGAACTATTTAACCGTATGCCAGAACAATCCCGAATATACCTCCCTGGTGATGCTTCAGTTAAAGACCAATAGGAATTTCCGGTCAACCGAGGCCTTTAAAATAATTAGGAAGGGTGCGCTAATTTTACTCGATTGCATCAAGGAAGGCATCGACGACGGTACTTTTAAAAGCACGACGGACCCATACCTGGAAAGGGCGATCATTCTTGGAACAATCGAGCATCTCTGCACCCGATGGCGGATGATGGGAAGCCCGGCAAATTTGATCGAGCATGGAGATCGAATCGTAAATTCCGTCCTGCACGGCATAGTCGAAAAAAAGGACGCACGACGTGTATCGCTGCATCTGGAACTGGATGATGAAACAGGGGACGAATCCGCTCCCTCGGATGCGCCCGACAAGAAATGAGACGGATAAACGCGGAGGCCATTGCTATGAAAGACGACAAAGTAATCTATGAAACCCTGGAATACGCGGAAGGGGAAAAAGGCGTCGGTGTCCTTTCTCTCAACCGACCGCAAAAATACAACGCGGTAAACCTGAAGATGCTGGAGGAACTCGAGCATTTCTGGGAGCTGCAAAAAAACAACCTCGATACGCACGTCATACTATTGAAGGGAAACGGAGAAAAGGGATTCTGCGGGGGATTGGATCTGGCTTCACTTGCGGAAGCGTCCCCGACGATCAGCATCGACCAATTTTATCGCTTTCAAGCACGCCTGAGCAGGCTGATGCTTTCGATGAGGTCCGCTCCCCAGCCTATCGTATGCGCCATTCACGGCACTGCTGCCGGCCTAGGATTCAGCTTCGCTCTCGCATCGGACGTTCGGGTGATCAGCACAGACACTCGCTTCGCCGCGTCGTACATCAATGTGGGCTTCGGCGGGGCGGACATGGCCTGCAGTTACCTGCTCCCGCGCTTGATCGGGGCAGGCCGGGCTTATGAATACATGCTGACCGGAGCGTTCATGACCTCGGAAGAGGCCATGAACCTAGGTCTGGCGAGCCGGGTCGTCGAGCGCGAAATGCTATTTGAAACAGCGCTAGGAATCGCACGAATCATGAATTCAAAAAACCCGATGGGGCTGCGCCTCACCAAGGAAGCCATAAACATGAACCTTGATGCCGGTGGAATGGAACAAGCGCTGCACATCGAGGACAGGAACCAGACGCTGCTCTTTGCCAGGGGCGTGGCGAGCCCGCGGTAGCGTGAGTCCGGAATGCAGCAATATTAATTCAGTCCTATGCCCGCACAAAACATGTAGGGGGGCGTGATATGGAGAAAAGAATTTGGCATAAATCGTATGTCCCGGGGGTCCCGGCCTCAATTGAATACGAGAAAATTACCATGCCGGAAGCGTTGCGGAGATCGGCAGAGCTCTACCCAGAAAACGCGGCCCTCGTGATGATGGGCAATGTGATCACCTTCGCCCAGCTCGACGATTATGTTAACCGTTGTGCTTCGGCGCTGGCCGTGCTGGGTATCGGCAGAGAAGACAGGGTAGCGCTCATCCTGCCAAATATACCTCAGATGGTCATCGCCACCTACGCGCTATTCCGGTTGGGTGCAGTCGCCGTAATGAATAACCCGCTCTATACCGAAAGGGAGCTCGAGCACAACCTTGTCGATTCGGGATCGAAGGCCGCCATATGCCTGGATTTTTTTGTGCCCCGGATCATCTCGTTGAAGGATAAAACATCGGTTGCGACTATCATCACCTGCCACATACGGGATTTTATTCCCGCCCCGAAAAGCCAAATACAGAAGGACCACTATAACCTGCACATGGATATCGAGCCTCAAAAGGGGGTTCATGAATTCATGGATCTCTTAAAAGGCGCTTCGCCCAAACCGCCGAAGACCGAGGTAGGCTTCGATGATCTGGCAGCACTTATGTACACTGGGGGCACTACCGGCGTGTCCAAGGCAGTCATGTTGAGCCACGCCAACTCCAGCATCGCGGTTCAGCAGTTCAAGGCGTGGCTGTTCGATTTGGAGGACGCGAAGGAAAGGGTGCTCGCGGTATTGCCGTTTTTCCATGTCGCCGGGTATACCGATATCATGAACCAGTGCATTTACCGTGGTTTCACGGCCGTTCTCGTGCCACGGCCCGACGCGAGGATTATCCACACGATGATCCGGGAGTACCGACCCACGATCTTCGGTGCTGTCCCGACCCTCTACGTGGGACTCATGAATCATCCCGATTTCGCGGAGACCGATTTTTCATTCATAAAGGGCTGCCTGTCCGGCGCGGCGCCAATGGCCCTCGAAACCATCCGGTCCTGGGAATCCGTGGTGGGAACGACCATCATCGAGCTGTACGGCCTCACCGAAACCGCGGCCATCTGCCATTTCAATCCTTGGGGCGGGAAGACCAAGGTGGGAAGCGTGGGAGTTCCCGTTCCGGACACCGATTGCCGCATTGTGGATATCGAGACGGGCCTGAATGAATTGCTTTGCAATCAGGCCGGGGAGGTGCTCGTCAAGGGGCCGCAGGTATGCAGCGGATACTACGGGAAGCCTGATGAAACCAGACTTTCAATCAGGGACGGATGGCTCTCCACCGGCGATATCGGATACATGGACGACGACGGCTACCTGTTCATCGTTGACCGTAAAAAGGACATCATCATCGCGGGAGGATATAACATCTATCCCCGTGAAATCGACGAAGTGCTCTACGAACACCCAAAAGTAAAGGACGCGTGTTCATTCGGCGTTCCCGATCCGTACAGGGGCGAGACGGTCAAGGCCGTCATCGTGCTAAAGGAGGGAGCGGTGGCCTCGGAAAAGGAGATCCAGGACTATTGCCGGGAAAAGCTGTCCGCGTACAAGGTACCGAAAGTAATTGAATTCCGCCAGCAGTTCCCCATGTCCGCCACAGGAAAGATACTGCGCCGGGTGTTGCGTGACGAAGAAATCGCGAAGCAGAAGGCCTCCGTTGAGTAGCGTGCCACTAACGGCGCGTGCGGCGGTTGTAAAATTACATACCAGGAAGGTGATAATGAAAAAGAAATTTGTAAGCATGCAAAATCTGAAGTTTATGCTCTACGAGGTGTTCGACGCAGCCTCTTTGATTCAATACTCCTATTATGAAGAACATAGTATCGAAGCCTTCGACATGATTCTTGAAACTGCCGTTAAAATCGGCGGCGGGAAGCTCCGACCGTTTCTGGAGGAGATGGATAAAAACCCTCCGCGATTCGCCGACGGTTCGGTGCATGTCCATCCAATGGTACGTTCATTCATGAAAGAGAGCGGAGAAGGCGGCTGGATTTCCATATTCGCGCCACACGCGCATGGAGGGCAGCAGGTGCCAATTCTGGTGGGGTTTCTTCCCACCTTCATTTTCAACGCGGCGAATTATTCGGCCAGCATATATCCCGGGCTCAACACCGGCGCGGCGCACCTTATATCGTCCTACGGAACAGAAGCCATGCAACGGATCTACATCCCCAGGCTTTATTCGGGCGAATGGCAGGGGACCATGGCCATGACGGAGCCCCAAGCCGGGAGCTCTCTCGGCGACATCACCACCTCCGCGACACCCGCCCCCGAAGGGCATTACATGATGCTGGGGCATAAAATATTCATTTCCGCGGGAGATCACGACTGCGCGGACAATATAGTCCACCTTCTGTTGGCAAGGATCGTGGGGGCGCCGCCGGGCCTCAAGGGAATCTCGTTGTTCCTAGTGCCGAAGAAGAGATTCAATGCGGGGGGAAACCTTGTCTTTAACGACGCGACTGTCGCGGGAATATACCATAAAATGGGCTACAGGGGCGCCCCGATCACTCAGCTGAGTTTCGGCGAAAATGGCGATTGCCATGGCTACCTGGTGGGCGAGGCCAACAAGGGCCTGTCGTACATGTTCCAGATGATGAACGAGGCCAGACTTTCCGTCGGGTTTGCAGCGACGGCTATCGCTTCGGCTGCGTATTACGCCGCTCTGGAATACGCGCAAGAGCGGCCCCAGGGAAGGGCTGTCACATCCAAGGATCCGACCCAGCCTCAAATACCGATTATCGAGCACGCCGATATCAAACGCATGCTTCTTTGCCAGCGCGCAATCATCGAAGGGTCACTATCGCTTCTCATGCAGTGCACTAAGTACAGCGACCTGACAACAGTCCTAACGGGCCAGGAAAAGGAGAAATACCAACTATTACTGGATCTGCTCACGCCGATAGCGAAAACCTACCCCGCGGAAATGGGGATTCTGTCCGTGAGTCATGCGCTCCAGTGCCTGGGAGGATACGGGTACTGCGACGATTTCCCCCTGGAGCAGTACTACCGGGACGTGCGCATTCACCCGATCCACGAAGGGACTACCGGCATTCAGAGCATCACCCTGCTGGGAAGATGTATTACAATGAAAAACGGGAAAGCCTTCCATCTGTTACTTGAAGAAATCCAGGATGCCGTCAACACGGCGCAGGCGGACACTGACCTTGCCGCGTATGCCGGCGAACTCGCGCAGGCGGCGGAAAAACTGAAAGAAGTAACGAACGGTTTAATCGGCGTCGCGATCAAGGGAAATATTGAGCTGTTCCTCGCGGACGCGACGCTGTACATGGAGCTCTTCGGCATCGTCGCTGTCGCGTGGCAGTGGCTGCTGCAGGCCGTGGCCGTCAACAAGGCCATCCGCAGCAAACCCGGGGAAGACGATTTGAAATTCTACCAAGGAAAATTGTATGTGTTCCGCTATTTCTTCGGTTATGAACTGCCGAAAATGGAAGGTTTGTACAGGTTGTTGTTAAACGCAGATGGTTTGACTGTGGAGATGCATGCGGACCTGTTTTCGGACTGATTGTCGGAGGATGAACATATTTCGGCTTTCCGTTTCCGGAGTTTTATTTAAGAAAATAATATAGGGAACTAGAAAAAAAGCACAAGTAATAGCGATAAAAGAACCTCGCGATGGAAAATTATGTAGTAGCCCATCGTCGGCAAGATTCTGCGCAAGGCCCTCCGCGATGAAGAAATGGCGTAGAAGAAGGAATAAGGTACGGATGTGAGGAATTAACACGACATACGGTGAACATACTTAATTTCTAAACGATTGAAAGGGAGGAATAAAGATGGGGAAAGAGAGATTCTGGCGCGCATCCTATGATGAAGGGATGGATGACATCGATCCGGCCTTGTTTGAAAACGCATACACCAAGGTCATACGGCCGGCGTTTGCAAAATATCCCGACAAGACGGCAGTTGCCTATATGAATAGGCATGTCAGCTATACGGAACTCGATGCAGCCAGCAACCGGTTTGCCAATATGCTCCTTGCCAACGGTTTTCGGAAAGGAGATGTCGTAAGCATCAACCTGCCCAATATGCCTGAATACATCATTGCGTGGCTTGGCACATTGAAGGCGGGATGCACCGTATCAGGCGTGTCGATGCTTCTATCCACACAGCAGATAGCCTATCAGCTTCGTGACGCCGGTGCGAAGGCTCTTGTTGCGCTGGACATTAATTTCCCGGATCGGATTCCGGAGCTTCTGCAACAGTTGCCTGATCTGCAGATCATCATCGCAGCTAGGGCTGCCAGCTTTCTTCCGGGCTTTGAAGCCAAAGTGTCGCCGCAGGAGGGCAGGACAGTCAGAATTTTTGGCGATATCCTCAATGATGCGGAACTTTCGGAGCAGCATCCCGAAGTAGATGTGACGCCGGACGATATTGCCTATCTGCAATATACCGGGGGTACGACCGGTATGCCCAAGGGCGCCATGCTGAGCCATAGAAATTCCATAGCCGATCTGCTGATTTACCGAAAATGGCTGGATTGGAAGGATGGCGAAGTGGTCGGACTATCTGCATTCCCTTTCTTCCATATCGCAGGCCTCTTTGTCAACATATGCGCGATACATATGGCTGCAACGCAGGTTCTTATTCCCAATCCACGCGATACAGACCATATATGCGCTGAAATAGAAAAATATAAGCCAAGCCTTCTTGTCAGCGTCCCTGCTCTCTATCAAATGCTCATGGCAAATCCGAAGTTTCAGACACTGGATCATTCCAATGTGCAGACATGCATATCCGCGGCATCACCGTTTCCCGAAGAGGCGCAAAAAGAATTTGAGAAGATCGTCGGCAAAGGGAAATTGCTGGAAAACCTAGGCATGACAGAAACATCGCCCCTGATAGCAAGCAATCCCGTGAAAGGAAGAAAAAAACTGGGATCCGTCGGCTTGCCCCTCATCAATACGGATATCAGGCTCCTCGATCCCGTCAGTGGTGAGGAGGTACCTCTCGGTGTGCCCGGTGAAATATGTGTAAAGGGACCGCAGGTCATGGTGGGTTATCATGGCAAACCGGAAGAAACGCGGCAAGTCATAGATGACAATGGATACATGCATACGGGTGATGTGGCTGTTCAGGATGAAGAGGGTTACCTGCGCATTGTCGATCGTACAAAGGATATGATCATTGTCGGTGGCTACAAGGTTTTTTCTGTCAAGGTTGAGGCCATACTTACGGAACATCCGGCTGTCGGAACCGTTGCCCTAGTTGGCGTTTCCAATCCGGAACGCCCCGGATCGGAGCTTGTTGTCGCCTTTATTCAACGAGATCCGAAATATACCTTCCAAGGGGACGAACCGGAATTGAAGCAGGACATTATCGCTTTCGCAAAAGAAAAACTTGCACCTTTCGAGGTGCCAAAATATATTGAGTTTATGAAAGAGCTGCCTTTGACCCTTGTTGGCAAGCTGGATAAAAAACTTTTACGAAAAGACGCTCCGCAATTGCTATCTGCAAGAACTGGACTAAGGGAGTAATAAATTAGCGGGAAAGCGGTATAACTGATGTCTGTCGTCTTATATTTGTCATGCTCCTACAGAGATGGATCAATACTATCAGTGAAGCGTTTCAAAGGAAAATGGACAGTCACTAGGCTATGTATTCGCACTGCTTTTCTACAAGCAGATCAGGCGACGTATATGTCGGAGCGATTTGTGTCAGCTTGACTAGATGACAAAAGATGTATAGTGAATGTTGATGCTTAAATAAAAAAAGATTTAGAAAATCAATCCATAAATAGGAAGGAGAGATTTGATGAAGGAATGCGTTATTGTTGACGGTGTCCGAAGCGCCAATGTGCGGGCTCACAAGGATAAGGGCTGGTTCCGAAATATCCGGCCGGAACAATTGCTAATCAAGGTCTATCAAGCCCTTTTTGAGCGAAACCCACAGGTGAAACCCGAAGAGGTCGAAGCGGTTTTCTGCGGAACAGCCAATCAGGCGGGCATGCAGAATGACATCGCCCGCCTTGCTTGGCTGACCGGTGGTTTCCCGGAAGTGGTGGCGTCAAACGGCGTCAACCAGCAGTGCCCGTCGGGTATGGCGGCAACAGAACATGCGGCACGGGCTATTATGTGCGGCGAGGGCGACATCTATATCGCTTCAGGCGTTGAAGACATGGAGAAGGTTCCCATGATGTTTGCCCTGGACATTTCTCCGAAGCTCCTAGACCGCTACAACATAGCAGACCTTCCGATGGGAAACACAGCCGAAAAGGTGGCCGAACTATGGAATATAAGTCGAAAAGATGCGGAGCTGATGGCTTACTGGAGCAATAAGAAGGCGGTAGCGGCTCGGGATAGCGGTAAATATTCCAATGAAATTGTTCCTATTGAGGGAGAGAAGGAAGATGGCACAAAATTTATGGTCACGACGGATCAGTGGATCCGTGATGACGTATCCATGGAGCAGATGGCAACCATGAAAACGCCTTTTAAGGAAAATGGTGTGGTGACAGCTGGAGTTTCTTCTCCGCTGACAGCGGGTGCAGCGGCACTGCTCCTCATGAGCCGTGACAAGGCCAATGAGTTGGGCCTTGACTACCATATAAAATACGCCGGCGGCGCCATGGTCGGATGCGATCCTACGGTCATGGGTGTCGGCCCCATCTATGCCCCCAGAGGCTCTTGAAACGAGCCGGTTTGTCTGTGAAAGATATCGGTGTCTGGGAGCTTAATGAAGCCTTTGGAAGTCAGGCGCTCGCCTGTCTGCGCGAACTAGGCATTGCCGAGAACGCACCCTTTGATAATGTGAACGTTTGGGGCGGCGCCTTGGCCCTTGGCCATCCTTTAGGAGAGTCGGGTTGCCGGATCATCGTGACGCTCAACAACATCATGAAGACCGAGTTCAAAGACGCTAAATACGGCGTCGCCATGCTCTGCGGTGGTTTCGGGAACGGCAACGCCTCATTGTGGCAGAAAGTAGATAAATAATCCTCATGTGTAGCGGTTCAAAGGAAAGTGGACAGATAATTAGGCGTACTTGCGCGTCGTGGATGCAAGTTCTTATAATATCATCAATAATAAATACAGGAGGGCCAGTAAAATGGAGCAGTCAGGCATTAAAGTAATACGTTCATACTAATTGCTTATCGATTCGACGTAGGTGATTTGAGCACACAGGCCGGGTGTTCGAGTCAACCCGGGGTCGCCCGTAAAGATAATGATGGGCAATTGCAAGAATATATAATCTTGCAATAATTAAAGGCGGCATGAATATATTAACTTCACCTACAAGTCAATAGATTCGTGAAGCCGGGAAAACTGACCACCGCGATGATTTTTAATTCATTTTCTCTACGCTCCGTCTCCACGATGCTGTAAATCAACCTTATGATGGTCACTAGAATCGCGGATTTCCCCCTGCCGAAAGCTGATGTCCTCAAGCAGCACCCGGTTGGAAGCCAGCAAATCCGTGACAAACGCCACCATAATCGTCTGGAAGCCCATACCTAAAAGTACCGATGCAAGGACCAGAGACTGGACATGACCGCCGCCGCCTGTGAAATAATAATAGAGGAATCTAACGCCAAGTAAAAATCCCAAGCCAAATAAAAGCAGGCCGATGACGGTAAAGAAACGGAAAGGCCGATAGATGACAAAAATCCGGACAATTGTCGCAAACGATTTAAATATGTAAACCGGCACACTTTTAATCAGGCGCGATGGACGCAGGTTCTGATTGACACGCACAGGAATGGAAACGACCAACATGTTCTTTAGACCCGCCTGAATGATCGTTTCGATGGTATAGGTATAATTGTTGAATACCACGAATTGCCTTGCCGCATTATTACTTAACGCCCGAAAGCCACTCGTCACGTCGTCAACGCTTGTCCGGCTGACGATGCGAACCACCCAACTGCCTATCTTCTGAAGGATTTTTTTCAACAGTGAAAAATGGCGGATGCTGTCAATGGGACGCGCGCCGACGACCAGATCGGCGCGTCCGTTCAAAACCGGCTGAGTCAAGGCGGAAATATCGTCCGCACAGTATTGATTATCCGCGTCCGTGTTCACAATCACATCCGCCCCGAGCCGGATACATTCGCGTATACCGGTTATAAAAGCGCGGGCCAGTCCCTGATTGCGGGTATGCCTTACAATATAATCCGCGCCTTCCTCTTTTGCCACTCTTACGGTATCATCCGTGCTGCCGTCATCAATGACCAGCCATTCCACTTTGTCGAAACCGGGAATAGACCGCGGCAAAGCAGAAAGAGTAATGGGCAAAGTTTTAGATTCGTTATAACAGGGAATTTGAATAATCAGTTTCATTATTTCTTCCTTTTTTTATCCGATAAAAATTATTTCAGGAAAGACACTTTTCTTCTTATCCATACAAAAGAATTTCTCAGCCAGATTATTTCCTGAGGTGTCAGGCATTCAAACCAATAACATATTACAAACAGGAATACAAAAGCCCCGCCAACAGCTACTATCGGACCGGCAAAACTCAGGGAATAGAACACCACAACAGTGGAAACGACAGCCAGTCCAGGCTTCAGAAGCGCAGAGAAAAGATCAATCGCCATGTACTTGCGCAATAAAAAAATAAAATAAAAGGTTGTCAGACACATTGCTCCTGCCGCGCTTATTATCGCACCTACAGCTTTATATCTCCCTACCGCTTCGAAGATGATTATAACAAAAAAGGCCGCGCCAATCAACGCGCCAAAAAATATTTGAAAGTCTTTTTTCCACGCCAGCAATACGCTGAATAAAACCTGGCAAATTGTAAAAGGAATCATCAGCCACAATACCGGCCCAATCAAATCGCCGGCCAGAGCATAGCGAGTTCCGAATATTTGAATTGTCAGCCAAGGAGCAAATGCTGTGCCTAACAAAGCCATCAAGCATCCAAGTAGTAACGAAAAGCGAATCATCGTTTCCGCGTAAACGCGATCTTTTCCGTCTTTCCTGATCGCCGACCTGCTCAGAACTGGAAGGGAGGCGCCTCTCAGGGCAAACGGAATATTAGAAAGAATAAATAAAATTTGCATAGCCAAAGCAAGTTGTCCAAGAATATCGCCGGAAGAAACCACATGACGAAAAAATACTAAAGGTCCCTGATAAGGCAGACCCATCAAAAGCATGGAAACTCCCAGAGCAAACCCCTGCGTAAAAACACGGCTCATATCCGCGAATTTTACCTCCAGCCGTAAAACCAGCACCCGACGGTTTATTATTACCAAACCGTAAATGGCTTCAAGACACCAGACTAATCCATGAATCGCAACCACCAACAGAGCTTCCCTCCAGATAAAAATTACGACAAGACCAAGAGCGACTTCCAGAGAACGAAAAATTGCTTGTTGACGTAAGAAATATTGATTGCACTCATAGGCGATGTAAACGCTTCCCGTCCAAAAAGCCAGCGAACGGCCTATTAGCGCGAAAGCAAAAACAAGTACCATTAATCGGGACGCCGGATCACTTTCAAAAAGAAGAGAAATAATTATGTAGGCTACAGTTACCACAATTATAGACACTATCCGCAGCGCAAGTGTAACAACCGCAGTATGATCGCCTTTTTCTCTATTTCGACCCGTATCTCTGCTTAAAACTATTTCCATTCCCATTCTGGTAAGTGGCAGAAACAACAAATACCAAGCAATTCCGTAATTTATCATACCATAGATTTGAGGGCCAAATACTCTTGCTATAACAATTACATAGAAGAAGCGAGTAACAAAATAAACGCCTTGCCCACTGAGCAGGTAGATTAAATTCTTAGCTATGGAAGCAACGCCTTTGCCATCAATAATCGGTGTTGATTTGGGCAATGAGTATTATCCTCCTTTTGCTGATTATTTTTCTTATTATTATCTTCATCCGCTTCACTGAAATAATGGGTGTGCCTCAATAATAGACTCTGCCTGATAGTTTTTTCAATTTATTCATCGTTTCTCTGGAAAGACAGACGCGGCTTTCTAACGCTTTCGGAAATCCAATCAGCGCGTCTTTTAAACCTTGCATAAAATAAATCAAATGCCGATTTCGAAGTGACAGAATAAAATAATATCCCCACCATAAAAAAGTATGCGAAACCGCATATCGCCAAGGCAGGTTTCGCCAGGCAATCCAAAACCGGCTTCGCATGCCGAAATATATCCACTTACCTGGAACTCTGGCTAGCAGCGTTTCATAATGAATAACCGATATGGCGGAAGAACGCACAATTTTATAGCCCTTATTAATCAACCGGTAACTGAAGTCCGGTTCTTCACCGATAAAAAACAGAAGCTCCCACATCCCCAACTCCAGAAAAAGGTTGCGGCGGCAGGAAAAACCGGCGGCGGAGAAATAGCTGCATTCATAGTCCTCGTGAATGATTTTTTTGTCCGCCCTGGGAATGCTTTTGTATTCCTCGCAACCGTCGCTCGGCTTCACAATCCGAAAAGCAATGCAGCCCAAGTCACTGTATGAACGAAAATATGAAACTACCCGACTAAGAACGTTGTCATCAGCGAAAATCGCATCGTCATCCAAAAAGACGCAGAACTCTCCGGCAGCCATTCTCACACCGTAATTTCTTCCACCTGGAGGTCCAAGATTGTTACTGAGATAAAAATACCGCACGCCCGGAAACAAGCTTTGCACCATATCCCCAGTCCCATCATCAGAAGCATTATCCACCACAATAATTTCATAATCAGCGAATTTCTGAAGGAGAATAGATTCCAGACATCTCTTTAAAAGCTCCTTTCGGTTCATAGTGACCAGTATTAAGCTGATCAGAGGTTTATTCTTAATGACTTCTTTTCTGCACTTGTTCATAATTAATAAAGCAAACGGATTTTTGATTTAAAACTTAATCGAACCGCACGTGCAAAAATAATTTGCAACCAGAGCAGTGATTCCGGCAGTGAAATAAAAAAACTTAAAACACGAAGTTTCCAATCATTTCTGTTTTTACGGATAAACTCCTTAAGGCGGGCGTTACAGAATTCTTTCAGAAGAGCATTTCTTTCAGAAGTATCCTGACGGATCATGCAGCGTACCCATAAGACACTTGCGTAATAGGCATGCTGCCCGCCGATGATTCGGTGGTATTTTTCATCATCAACGAAATTCAGCGTGGACAAAATCTGCCCAAACGAACGTATTCTTTCTTGTGTGCCGTGAATGGATTTATCCGTCTCTTGCGAGCCTGGCCTGTAACGCCTGGAATAACCCTCAAAATGCATGTAACCGACACGTTCAGCCCGAATCATACACATATAAAAGAAATAGTAATCTTCGCCGACAAGAGAATTACCGAATTTCAGATTATTTTTAATTATGAATTCCCGGTGATATATTTTCATGCCAGGTTGCTGAATACGCCCACCGGTACGCCCTATCCAATAAAGTCCCGGAGCAATATGATTTTCATCGCCCTCCTCAAGATTAAAATAAAATTTATCACACCAACGCCTTATTTTACCGTCATCTTCAAACGCTCTGCCGTTGAAGATGATTATTTCGCATGCGTTGCGGCATATTCGATCATACGCGGTTTTTACCACATCCGCCGTAAAAAAGTCATCGGAATCAAGAAACATTATATAATCAGCCTTAGCCATCCTCATGGCATCGTTTCTGGCGGCCGATGCGCCTTGATTTGCCTTGTCCAGAAGAATGATTCTGTCATCTAGCTCCGAATATCGTCGAATAATATCAAGACTTCCATCCATTGAGCCGTCATTGACGACAATAATTTCCATATCCCGGATTCCTTGATTGATAACGGAATCAAGACATTCGGCCAGATAGGTTGCCGTGTCGTAAACAGGGATAATTACGCTGACCAATGGCATCGTTTTTTTCATATCGCTTCTCCACGCCGATAATTCAACGAAGAAATATACCCGGCCGCTTTGGCAAAATGCATCGAAACGATTAGAGCAGGAACCAGCATGACAAGAATCGCTCGTTTTTTCTCTATTGCTCCTTTGACTCCAGTCATCAAAGCGGTCAAGAGATAAAGAACGCATGTGAAACCAAAAATAATCTTTAAGTGGGGAAGTATCACGGACGCAACGCCCAGAATGGGAGCACCAACAAACACAGCTACCTGACCTGCCCCAAATACTTGTACCACATGTTAAGTTAGGATTCAGCCATTTTTTATTTCTCAATTCAGGTGCGCCTCTGGTGCTGGAGGACGGTAATTCAAAAAACTGTGCGGCCTGAAAGTGTTGTATTCCATGCGCCATTTTTCAATTAACGTTTTCGCCTCTTTCAAGGTATAGAAGATCTCTGTGCCGCACCCTAGATTTTGCGGCCATTTTTTAATTGACATACAATTACAATTTAACTATACTCCCTTCAACAGAAAGCAAATTCTTATCAAATAATAATGATTCGATGAATTGTCTCTCGCAGAACCACAGGATTGAAGAAGTAATAAAACGTGCTGCTCTTGCAGATCCGGCGGCTGTTGCCATAGTTTCTTCAAAATACAATCCACTCCCATATTCGCAACTGGTTTGGCAGATCGATCACGTTGCCAGTACACTGAGCAAATCAGGAGTTAGAAAATCCGCCCGTATTGCGATTGCTGTAAAGGATGCCGCACCGGCTGCGTTGGCAATCATAGCTGTTGCGTGTTTTGCGGCGGCTATCCCCTTAGACCAGAATCTGGCGGCGGCAGAAATTGAAACACGGCTCAAGCTCCTGGACGTGGATGCAGTCTGTGTGCTTGCCGGTGAAAATAATGTAACCAGAGTTGTCGCTGAAAAAAATGGGATTGCCGTAATCGAATTTATACCGCAGGACAAGCGCGAACTGTCATTTTCAATGTCTGCCCCGAACATTTCAAGTAAAATTCAACTTGATGGTACCGCATTGGATGGTGTGGCTGTCATTTTTCAAACCTCCGGAACTACCGCAGAACCAAAATTAGTTCCATGCCTTAATTCCGGCTTGTTGGCCACGGCAAAACGAACTCGTATGTGGTTCAACCTCAATAAAAATGACCGATGCCTGAGTATTGCGCCACCCTATTACAGCCATGGACTTACATTAACAATACTGGCACCGCTTCTTTCGGGCGGCAGCGTAGCGTTTCCATCGAGTTCGACTGAGGTGAATTTAGTTGAATGGTTTGAGACGCTAAGACCAACATGGTTTTCAGCATCACCAACAATGCACTTGGCAATTTCTGAAAAGTTAGGCTCAACAGCATCAGGTCTGAATCATCAACTTAGACTGGCTTGTTCCGGTGGAGCACAACTGCCTGAAAGCGTGCGATCAAGTTTGCATCTCGCACTGGGAATTCCTATTCTTGAGCACTATGGTATGACAGAGGCCAGTCAGATTTCCACAAACTTGCCTCCGCCGGAACCATACAAATCAGATACCGTTGGTATTCCGCCGTCTGATACCGTAATTGTTGCCGGGAACGACGGGAATAATTTACCGCCGGGCGAAAAAGGTGAAATTTGGGTTCGTGGTCCAAATGTCATAACGGGATACTTAAATGGCCAGGAATTGAATCAGGCGGCTTTCTCCAATGGCTGGTTTCGGACAGGAGACATTGGCAGTTTTGATGAAGATGGCTTTTTAATGATTCACGACAGAATAAAGGAACTCATCAATCGTGGCGGCGAAAAAATTTCACCATTTGAGATTGAAGCGATTATATTAAAACATCCGGATGTCTTGGAATCCGTGGCCTTTGCTGTACCTCACCCGCGTTTGGGCGAGGATGTGGCAGTTGCTGTGGTGTTGCGCCCGGGAGCGACATTGGCTCCTGACGAATTTCGCCGATTTATGAGCGAACAAGTATCATGGAACAAAGTGCCCAGACGAGTCCACATTATGGAAAGTATTCCGAAAGGCCTTGGTGGAAAAGCACTGCGCAGGAAACTAAGAGAGCTTTATTCATGAGTGGTAAAGAACAGGATAATTTGAGTGATGTTGCCATGGAAAAAGAACTTCTGGGCATCTGGCGACGTGCGCTTAAGAATGAAAATTTGACTATCGATGACGACTTTTTTGAGTGCGGCGGGGATTCATTGCTTGCAACACAAGTTTTGCTGGAGATTGAAGAGCTGACAGGAAAATCACTGCCGGTAGCAATTATATTCGAAACGGGTACTGTCCGGCAGTTGTTAAAAGTTATGGCAATTGATAAATTTAAACCTCAAGTTTCCTTCCTTGAGGGTCCTGTAAATGGAAAAATAATTCATTTTTTTCATGGCGACTTCATAGGCGGAGGGGCTTTCATTAAAACTTTCTCCAAAATGCTCGGCAGCGACTACCTTATCCATGCGATAGCCCCCCATTTACCTCATGAAGGGGAGATGCCAAACTCGATAGAAGACATGGCAAAAGAAAGATTGCAGAAAATACTTGATGAACAGCCGGACGGGCCGTATATTTTACTTGGACAATGTAACGGAGCTTTGGTCGGGTTTGAAGCGGCGAGACAGCTAATTTTAATGGGTAAAGAAGTAAAAGCCGTGGTAATGGTTGATCCAACAATAATGTCAGTCAGGAAGTCCGCGCAGTTCATTTATGTAATCGCAAACTTCTTTATGCGTATAATGGGTGTTCATAAAAGTAAGCGGCATAAGCATTTGATCTGGATCTGGAGAAAGTTAGTTGGCCTGGATCGCCTGACAAAAGATATTTGGCGTAGCTCTCTTTTCTTCTTTCAGAAAACATGGTTTCAGAAACGAGCATCGCTAAAAAAATTGCCGGAGTTAGTTGGCGAGATTTTCCACAATCCAACAATCAGCCAAAAATCTAAAGAACGCAGGGCTATAGACCTGCATTACTTTAATGTTTTATTTGACTATAAACCCCTTTCGCTTAATGTGCCGGTTTTATATATTGCGCTGGAATACAGTGGACACGCGTGGCGGCGGATTACCAGAAACACTGTTTACATTAACATCTACCGCGGGCATCACACCTCATGGAAGGAAGATTATTCACAGGATTTGGTCGATAAAATAAGGGATTTTATTAACCGCTGACATTATGATGAATAAAATATCAAACAACCCGGTGTACGATATCAGCCTGTCATATCAAAAGACAGCAGCCATGAAGGCTGCCATTAAGTTGGATATTTTCACCAAAATTGGCAATGATTGCTTAAGCGTTGAGCAAATTGCAGAGATTACCGGCGCTTCGCTGCGCGGGGTGCGCATCCTTTGCGACTTCCTTTGTATTATTGGTTTGCTGGAAAAGAACTCAAATCTCTATAACCTTTCGGTGGAAGCAAAAAGGTTCCTTGATGGGACATCACCCCATTGTCTTGCCGATATAATTGACTTTCTCGCAGCGCCAGAGATAGTCTCTTTAATAATGGATGATCCGCCATCTTATGTGATCGCGGGAGGGGCTTCCGGATTAACAAATATTTCACCGGCTAACCCCATTTGGGTCAGATTCGCGCGGGCAATGGTTCCTTTCGCTTCTGTGACAGCCAAACGAACCGCAGCCTACATTGCCAGAAAAGCAATGCAACCGCGCAAAGTGCTGGATATAGCGGCGGGACATGGACTATTTGGCATAGAGATAGCGAACGTTATAAGCGATGCTTCAGTTATGGCAATTGACTGGGCCAATGTTTTAGAAGTTGCCAGAAGGAATGCTGATTTAGCAGGATTGGCTGATCGATATAAAACAACGAGTGGTAATGCTTTCGAGGTTGACTGGGGTAACAACTATGATCTTATTTTGCTGCCCAATATACTACATCATTTTGATCAAGATGGATGTGTTCACCTGCTCGGCAAGGCAAAAGATTCCCTCTCTATCGACGGTTCCGTATTCTTGATTGATATTATACCAAATCCGGATCGTGTATCGCCACCGGAGCAGGCTGCCTTCGCTTTATTCATGTTAGCAACAACTCCGAAAGGCGATGCCTATACTTGTGCCGAATTTGAGACTATGGCCAGAACTGCCGAATTGACCTTGGTAGACTCGATGCAACTCCTGCCAACACCTCAAACTCTGCTGGAGTTCAAAATTTTAAGTACGGAGTGAATTTTTTATGGAATCCAGGGTTGTTGTTATTCATGCGGATATTGATCCTATAAAAGGTATTGCCCGGCCGGGACCTCACCAGATATACAAGAACCCCCGGGTGTCGGTGGAGAACAGAAAGTTACCGGTGCTGCGTCCGGACGAAATTCGGGTAAAAATGATATACGCCGGCATATGCGGGACGGACGTACATCTCGTGACCACACATCCGGATACCGGCTATATAAGATGTTCATCTCCGGCTCAAATCACCGCTGCAGGCCGGGTCATAGGTCACGAAGGCATGGGCAGAGTTCTTGAAGTAGGCTCTCAAGTCCGCCACGTGCAGCCCGGCACTTACGTTACATTTGAGTCGATTATAGTCTGCCATTACTGCGATGAGTGCAGAAGAGGAGACTTTAATCAATGTCGTCATGCGTTGCTTCTGGGATTGGAGAAAGATGGACTCTTCGGCGATATTGTTGACGTCCCGTCCATGCTTACCCACGACGTTAGCGATATGACTGGAAGTGAAAAGGGACGGCGGGCAGCCGCCTGTGTGGAACCGGCGAGTGTCGCTTATGTGGCCTGCCAGAACACGCACCTGAAAGCCGGAGATGTTGTTGCTATCTTTGGCGCCGGTCCTATTGGATTGTTTGCCGCCATGCTGAGCAAGGTTGCTTTCGGCGCTTCCCGCGTGCACATGGTTGAACCTGTTTTGTTCCGGCGAAAGCTGGCCGGAAAATGGAGCGATGAGATCTACGACATTGACGAATTCTTTAACCATGGCCCGTCCTCTATTGATGTTGTGATAGAGGCATCCGGAAACATGGGTAACATCAACAGGGTATTCCGCAGATTAAAAGCCAACGGACGCGTCGCTATTCTCGGAAGGAGCGGTGAGCCCCTTTCATTGGATGCAGTAGACCACATGATTACCAACGCGGTTTATATAATAGGATCGAGAGGGCATCTTGGCGGCGCATTTGCTAAGATTTTGACGTTGTACCGCAATGGGATCATCTTCCTTGATGATGCTGTAACCGGCATCATCAAGGGTCCGGATGGAATTTGTGATCTTTTAAATTCTCCGGAAAAGCTTCTGGAAGAAAACTGCAAAGTCCTGGTGAACCTTGATTGCAATAAGTAAATTTTTAACGCGCAATCAGCTTTTCCCCATCGTTTTATGGAAGTTATTCTTCAGCCATTCTTCCATCACGTGCAGGGCAAGGATATCATTCATGATAAAACTTTCAGTTGAAAGATACGACTCCAATACTTGGGTTAAGGCATCCAAACCGGTACTAACGACAACTGCCTCGGGCATAGAATACGTCAATTCCGGATCGACGACGGATACGATCGAAAACAGTCCTGGATTGGCATAACCAATCTTGGTTTGATCTTCCAAGTCAGTAAAGACAGCATAGGGGGTTGCTTCACTCCCAGATCCGGAAGTCGTTGGAATGCAGATAATCTGAAGGGAGGGATTCAGCAAAGGCTCTCCCCGCAGATAGTCATGGAGGCCATTACGATTGGCAGCAAGTAAGGCAATTCCCTTGGCCGCATCCATTGAAGAACCTCCACCGACGCCAACAATAAGCTCGGCTCCGACATCACGGGCAATCTGGCCACCATCTTCCACATTGGAAAAATCCGGATTCTCTTTGACATCCTGGAAGAGAAAAACCTGGCGATCTTCCAAATGCGATCGGACGGACTCCAGAGCTTGAGTCCGGGTTGCGATATTTTTATCTGTAACGATAAGGATACGGATGGCTTTCGCAGGCAGTATGGATCCCAGATCCAATATCCTCTTACGGCCAAAGATGATTTTCGTTGAAAAATATAAATTGAAAGGCTTCATTTCGCGCCAAGAAATCTTTACTCTATTTTCTGATATCATCAATATTAATCTTGTCTCAATGTTCAATCATCAGTTAAGCGGTATAGCAAACCATTTAGGCGTGGCGCGAATGATAAAATAGGGCAAATCGAAGGCGACGAAAATGAGGGCTGTTGCAACAAAAACGCCCAACCTCGTATACCTACCTTCGAAGAGCCGAAGCAGGTAATAGCACGAGAGGACATAGATCGGACCGATGACAGGGAAAATATAGCGTCCTTGCACTACAAGATGAACAACTTCATATTTAAGATATATTTGGTAATTGACGGCATACATGAGGAAGATGCCGTAAAAAACGGCAATCACCGCCAGAAATGTGGGGAGCCCACCTGCTTCCCGTGCGCGCCACCGGATCAGGATGCCAAGGCCTGTCAGCATCATCAGGGCAAAAAACGGCATAATTGTAGGCCCCTTGTTTAACATGCGAAAATGACCGAGAATGCCGAAGATGGTCGCCATCATGTGTAAACTCCACGGTACTATGTATTCCAATGGATTTAGCAATGAGACCCCCCTGTATTTATTCGCCATGTAATTTTCAATGAGTTTAATAGTATCCCTGCGATCGCCATCGTGGTTGATGTGTGAAGCCATCTCAAGCGCTTTATCCAGGGAGATGCGCTCCTCCTTGAAATCAGTGAAAATCATATTGCGGGCATAAATACGATTCTGCATCGCAATCTCAGGGGAAAGGACTTTTGACATCCCCGGAACCAGGTTTCTGTAATGCACAATATTGCCTCCGTAGAGTTGGATGTTTAGCGACAACCCGACGAGGATGGCAAACATCAGACTCAGGCCGCATTTGCCCGAAGCGTGGATATAATCTTTCAGGGCGGAAGGGATGGCGCGAAGGTTCCTGAACTCGTGGATAAGAAGAAGAATATTCATAACTAGAACCAGTGGCAGAAAAGTAGTTTTTGTGAGTGATCCCGCCAGTTGGCAAAGAATAGACGCAGCAAGCATATTGCCGGATCGGTGTTTAAAGAAGGCGAGCAGATAGTATACTGCCATAGCCGCCAGAAGATTCGTCATGTTATCGTATGAGACTGAGGCGGATAGAAAAGAGAACATGATGGTATTCGTCATGGTAACGACCAGTAGAAGCTGTGTAAGCCGGTCATCCGTCAGTAGTCGCAGCATGCGCCAGACAAAATAGATAGTAGCAAAGGCAAAAAGAATGTTGAGGAGGCGCAGGAATATTAGATCCGGAATGTTGAAGATGTTGACAGCAAGGAGTTTACCCATGACCCAGTAATAGAGATAGGGAATGTTGGTGACAAGTCCATATTGATATGTCTTGGGCAAGTTTTCAGGCAGAAAAGGGACTTCGGAATAGACCCTGGCAATTCCAAAATGGGTCACTTCATCCGGAGGCACATAAGGAGATATGGTCACAGCAAAAAAGATGAGCCGCAACCCAAAGTACATCAAAAGAACAATCAAAAGCCACTTCAGAGTATGAGAGGATGGGAATCCCATTTCCGAAGTTGATCTTAAACCAGAAGATTGTTTGGTTTTCTTTTTTTTCATATATGTAATTATGTTAATAATCTTTCTTTATTTTTTATAAGAACTTGCTTTTTATGCGAGAAAATATAGTAATAATTAGCTTTTATGTCAATAATATATTGGCCACAAAATGTAAAATATGGTGTCGATGTTTGTCTGACGTGAATAGTGTTTATTTCCGTTTGAAATGTTGTATGAATTGGGAAAATAGAAAAATAAGGAAGAAAGAAACAAAATTCCGAATTTCATTTTTTTAAAGAATGGTAGCAGTTAACGGAAAAGGGGTTACGGTATGAACCATAACCCCTTAATTTTATTGGTAGGCGGTAATGGATTTGAACCATCGACTTCTACCGTGTGAAGGTAGCACTCTCCCGCTGAGTTAACCGCCCAAGTGACGTGTGCTATAGCTTAAAGTATTCCCTATTTCAAGAGAAAAAGTTTCTTGCGCCAGACACAATCACGGGTATGAACCCCAAAGCAAGCTGCGGGGTATTATACCCTCCGCTTCGCGGGATTGTTCAACTTACCAATTCCGTTACGCTTCGCTTTCGGAGTTGGAGTTTCACAAATAAAGAAGATGCCTAAAAATCAGTTTTAACCAAATCCTGATAATATTCAGGTTTGCGATCAGCAAATATATTGTTATGCCCTGTCATTCTTTTGTTGCGTGCTGATTGCACATCGATTTCTGCGACACCAATTTCATCATTTTTGGCGTCGGCTCGATATAGAATTCGCGCACCCGGCGAAGCTATCTGGCTTTTACCCGTGTACGAAAGTCTTTTACCGCTTCTTTCTTCATCGCCTGTACGATTGGCGGTTACAATATAAATTTTATTTTCCAAACATCTGGTAATCATAGCATCCTGACAATAAGGCCAGACAAGATTAGCCGGATGACAAATGATGTCTGCACCCTTCAGCGCCAGTATTCTCGCGGATTCGGGGAAGAACCAATCAAAGCAAATCATTATTCCAACCTTGCAAATACCCAGATCAAAAACATTAAAGCCTGTATTGCCCGGTTTAAACCATAAATTTTCTTCGTTAAAAAGGTGAACCTTTCGATAAGTTCCCACGTATCCCGCAGGCGATACTAAAACGGCAGAATTATATAAGTCACCCTGGGACTTTTCGATTATACCGGCAACGATGTTAATTTTTTTCTTACGGGCAATTGCGCACAATGCACGAATTGTTTTCCCTGCTGGGATTTCCTCAGCAACGGCAATAACCTCTTCAATGGAAACAAAAAGGTAACTGGTATTGAATAACTCCGGTAAAACGATCAACTCTGCATCGGCCTTTTCAATCATGGATATTGCTTTATCAATGTTCTCATTAACCCTGCCGAATTCGGGCGAAAATTGGATAAAACCTGCCTTCATATTCTTTCTCTCTTCTAATTTTTTATTTATACCGAGTTGCAATGAACCTCCCCGCCGCAAGC
>PLMV01000135.1 GCA_003141615.1 Syntrophaceae bacterium | reverse complement strand
ATGGAATTAATTTCCATAGCTCATCCCAAATTCCGGCCATGGTTGATTGAAGAAGCAAAAAAACGCGGCTTGATTTTTAAAGATCAGGCCTTTATCGCCGGAACCCGCGGCGAATATCCTAAAGAGTTGGAAACATATTTAACTACCAAGACCGGCTCACAGATTTTTACCAGACCTGTTAAAATCAGCGACGAACCGCTTTTAAAAGATTTCTTCTATTCTCTTTCCGACAGGAGTATCCACAGACGATTCCTCTCCTATCGCAAAGACATGCCGCACGAAAGACTACAGGATTTTGTAGTCATTGATTATACGAAAGAACTTGTGCTGGTAGTTTTGATAGGAGATCAGGATAAGCAGTTCATTGCCGCTGTTGGTCAATATGGAATTGATGAGGCCACACATTCCGCCGAAGTGGCATTTGCCGTTCGTGACGACCAGCAGAATGCAGGTATAGGTTTCGCATTGCTGCAATATCTGACTTATCTTGCCAAAAGACAAGGACTACTTGGTTTTACCGCGGATGTTCTCGTTGATAACAAGCCAATGCTCCATGTCTTCGAAAAAGGCGGATTTGATATAAAGAGAACATCCGACAGCGGTGTTTACGATTTAATATTGAAGTTTAAAACATAACTTATAAAAGGAGCTTTGCAATTGATTAATCCCAATGTGTTTCGAGAATATGACATAAGAGGTGTTGTGGACAAAGATTTTAATGAAGAATTTGTTTTCAACCTTGGCAGGGTTATTGGAACCTATGCCGCCCAACACAAAATAAAGAACATGACTATCGGGCGTGATTGTCGTTTGAGCTCAGACGCCTATCATAATTTTTTAATCAAAGGTCTTAACTCCTCCGGTATTGATACAATTGATATCGGTCTTTGTGCTACTCCCATGCTTTACTTCTCTATCCGCCATCTTAACGTTGGAGGGGGAGTTATGATTACAGGCAGCCATAATCCACCCGAATTTAATGGTTTCAAGATTTGCATCGGCCAGGACACCATTTACGGCAAACAAATTCAGGAACTAAGAAAAATTATGGAAAGCGGTAAATATTCCACAGGCAGTTCATCATCGCAATCGCTGGACATTTCTTCAGAATATGAAAATTATCTTTTTGACCATACTAAAATCAGCAGAAAGATTAAAGTCGTTGTTGACGGCGGCAATGGTGTCGGGGGGCATTTTGCTCTTCCCCTTTTAAAGCGTTTCGGCTGCGAAGTTATTCCCATCTATTGCGAACCTGACGGCCATTTTCCTAATCATTTCCCCGATCCCACTGTAAAAGAAAATTTAGCGGAATTGATTAAATTAGTCGGCAGTCAAAAAGCGGACTTGGGAATAGCATTTGACGGCGATGCTGACCGTCTCGGAGTTATAAGCGATAATGGGGAAATAATCTGGGGAGATAAACTACTGCTTCTTTTTTCCCGTCAAATTCTCCAGGAAAGACCCAATTCCACAATCATTGGCGAAGTAAAGTGCTCACAGGTTTTATTTGATGATATCAAGAAACATTACGGCAGGGCGATCATGTGGAAAGCGGGACATTCGTTGATCAAGGCGAAGATGAAAGAAGAAAAGGCTGTGTTAGGCGGGGAAATGAGCGGTCATTTCTTTTTTGCGGACCGCTATTTCGGCTATGATGACGCTATNNCCGAAAACTTATGCCACGCCGGAAATCAGAGTTGATTGCACCGATGACAAAAAAGCGGAAGTTGTGGAAAGAATCAAAAGACATTTCCGGAACACGCCCGGCATTGTTGAAATTGACGGAATACGTATTCCTTTTGAGGACGGATGGGCGCTGGTACGTTCTTCCAATACTCAGCCGGTCATCGTTTTACGTTTTGAAGCTTCATCGGAAGAAAGCTTGCAGCGAATTCGCAACGAAGTGGAACCACTGCTCACTATTTGAGATCTTTGCAAAACGGCTCGTATGTCATTGGAATCATCGACCGTTGGGCTCAGATTTTCGTTAAGAAAAAAACTGTTTTTATTGCGCTCCCCTACGGGATACGCTTCCGATAGAAGAGCAAAGCGACGAATAATCTTTCTTTTAAATAAGCGAAAATCAATAAAGGTTGAAACTCATGAACAGTAAAAATAAACCATCAAACACCACCATCCTTGTCACCGGTGGAACCGGCTATATTGGAAGTCATACAGTTGTTGCCCTCATTGTCGCGGGCTACGAACCAGTTATTGTAGATAACCTCTCCAACAGCAAGGCCAGTGTTCTGGAACGTATTGTGGAAATCACGGGGAAGCGGCCGCCTTTCTATAAAATTGATCTGCGGGATCGCGCCGCCCTTGATGCCGTTTTTCAGAAACACCAAGTCGCGTCTGTTATACATTTTGCGGGCCTCAAGGCCGTGGGAGAATCAATCGCCGAGCCNNGGAGATTCGTCCATTATTCCCATCAGGGAGGATTGTCCTCCGGCGCCCACCAATCCCTATGGCCACACCAAACTCATTATCGAGCAGATTCTCCGGGATATCCATGTTGCCGATCCGGCATGGCGGATAGCTTTGCTGAGATACTTCAATCCTGTAGGCGCCCATGAAAGCGGTCTGATTGGCGAGGACCCTCAGGGGATTCCCAACAATCTCATGCCTTACATCAGTCAGGTTGCCGTAGGTCGTCGTGAGTTAATAAATATCTTCGGTAACGACTATCCGACATCCGACGGCACAGGTGTGCGCGACTACATCCACGTCATGGATTTAGCCGAGGGGCATGTGGCCGCACTGAAAAATATAAAGACTGATACTTTCCAAACTCCGCAGATTATCAACCTCGGTACCGGCCAGGGCTACACCGTTATGGAAATGCTTCGCGCCTTAGAGAAAGCATCGGGAAAAACGATACCCTATCGTATAACGAACCGCCGCTCCGGAGATATCGCCGTCTGCTATGCGGACACTTCTCTTGCGCAAAAACTTCTGGGATGGAGGGCCCGACGCAGCCTTGCGGATATGTGCGCCGACGCATGGCGCTGGCAATCTAACAACCCTCAAGGTTATCCCTCCGATGACACAAAGGCGAGATAGAAACGACGCCCCCTTAATCACCTATGGGGTTACATAATCATATTGCATTAACGCATTAGTAGAACATATTTGACATAAAAGATCTATTTTAGTAGAGTTAGCCAAGCATTAATATTTTTTTGATTAGAGGAGGATTTTCTCATTATGGCTACTGTGATGCCGGAAGCGGAACATGTACAAAAAGCAATCAAATGGATATCCACAAATTTAGAGGAGAACGACAATCAACCTCTGCCTTCGCTTATAGAGAAGGCGGTCTTCAAATTTGATCTGTCTCCCAAGGATACGGAATTTTTAATGAATTTCTTCCGCGATCGTAATCGCGGGAAATAGGTTAAAAAGACAGGTTAGGTCGTTTCTGTTTCTTGCCATGCTCATAAGGCACCTGAAACTGGTCTGATTATTCGTTCCGGTTGATAATGCGCGACGGCTGATCGGGCAAAGTGATCTCCCTGCTTGTTCCGTCCTTAACCTGATAAAGCACAATTTTATTTTTCGTCAGTTCACCATATACAATGGCCACCAACTCGCCCTTGGGAGAAACAGCTTGAGACCATATAGTTGCTTTATAAAGATGCGTTATGCACCGATGATTTCCATCTGCTGAATATTGATATAATTGATCCCAATCGGCCGAACCGTCCGGCTTATAACCAATTGACATAAAAATAAGTACGGAACCGTCGGCGTTCAACGATGGCAATCTGGAAGATTCAGAAACCGCAACATAATCTTTAAACTTCTTTTGGTATTCAGGCATGACCAGATACGGTTTAAGCTCCTTTTCGTTTGCCTGCATGACGTAGATTGAGTTGTATTTGTACTTGGATTGAAGCTCTTTATTTATCTTCTTCATAACAGCAGGGTTTCTGTCGCTATTGGGAATTGCCGGATAAGCAAAAGGAGATTCACCCCAGAAAACAAACGTCTTGTCATCCGGGAAATAGTATGGGTTTGACATCTGGAAAAATTTAAAATGCGTCAGGCGGGTTTCCCTGCCGGTTTCTACATCCACCTCATAGACGTCATAATCCGCGGCCGGCGTGCCTCCGCTTGTTCTGATTACATCCGCGCGGGCAAAGATAATCTTCCCGCCGGAGTGGGAAAAAGAAGGATATATCTTTAATCCTGTTGTGTTTGTGATTTTCCTTACATTCTTTCCGTCCGGATCCATGACGGCTATCTGCCAATTAGCAGGATCCTCTTTATGTCCAATTAATGGCATTGCTATGAAAACGATATGCTTCCCATCGAAAGAATATCGTGCATGCCCCCATGTTTCTCCTTTTGGTGATTGATAGGCGCTCAAGTCGCCCGTTTCCAGATCATACACATGAATCATGGATGCTCTACCAACATTTCTGCGATCAAAGAGAATCTTTTTGCCGTCAGGCGAAAAACTTATGCATCTTATAGCATCCCGCGTTCCCTTATCTACAGTCGCACAGCCCGTAATACAGACAAGCATTGCCATTATTACAAAAATAATTTTCTTCATTACCGTTTCCTATTTCTTTAATAACTCTCTAATATCGATAAGCAATTCCTGATCTTTCGTCAGCGGTGCCGGAGCAGTAGCTGCTTCCTGTTTATTTTTCATTAGAATGCCGATAAATTTGACAATGAAGAGATACAACGCCAACGCTACAATCAGAAAGTTGACAATTTCTCCAATAAATAATCCGTAGGGAACATCCTTGCCGTTGATCACCCATTTCCAGCCCAGATAACCCTGCTGGCCGGGCATGATAACGCTGACCAGGGGCATAATGATATGTTTGACCAGGGAATCGACAATTTTACCGAAAGCGGCTCCGATGATCACACCAATGGCCAGATCAACCACATTACCCTTTAACGCGAAATTTTTAAACTCTTCCAACATTGCTGATACCGTTGCTTTGGCTTCCATGTTTTCTCCTTTCGACAAATTTTTTATTACTCGATCCTGGACATTTCTTCGTAAATCCTCAAATCGATCACGCTAAAAAAACTGTCATATTGATCTTTCTCTAACAGGCGCCGTATTTTCCAGCCTGTTTCCGTCTTCTTCTCCGTCGTCACAGCAAGGATCACCTCGCATTCTTTCCAGTTGAGCCGCTGGACATGAGCACTGGCTTTTGTCCGCCAATCACCGGAAACCACATAATCCGAATCGACCTGGTGATTTTTCTGATTTATTGTGACATTACTGCCGATATTTTTTTCTTTAAAAACACTGGCGATGGCCCGGAGAATGACTGTTTCTTTCGCTTCATAAACATGCGCGTACTCATCCGGTTTGGATATAACAACCCGCCCGATGGCCGCACCACAGGACACTAGATTCAAAATAATGACAAGAGCAATTATTAAACGAATGGGCAAAAATAAATATTTAACCATGGTATCGATCTCATGATGATTTATTCGTGAAACTCCAATTCTAATGAAACTCAGATATTACAAGCGCAGTGCAGTAATCTCTGTAAGTTGAATTATCCCACGNNGCGAAGCTAAGTGGGACTATATTAATACGCCGCAGCTTGCTGCGAAACGATTCCAAAGCTTGCTTTGGAGTTCATACCCGTGATTGTCGTTATTTGTTATTTCCGTTAATCCACCAATCTCCTTTTTCTTTGAACCACCATTGGCAGGAATCTGTTTTAGTAATTCTTTCGGACAGCTTTTTTCCATTCTCGGTACTTAATCTCTGCAGCGCAAAGTTTATCCATTCTTCCGAATATTTATTTCCCAGATCACCGCATTCTTTTAACTGCAGGATAAGAGCAATTTGATCGGCATCCCGGGCAATTAATGCTTCCTTTGTTTCCTTCGCGTTAAACTCTTCGATCGCCGACCGGATATCGCCGCCGAAAAAAAGGCCGTCCGTTAATTCTTTAACGGCTTTGGCTTCATCCACATCCACATATTTTTTATTGACATAGTTCATATCACCGGTGCGCGCTTCCGGCAAATCGTGAAAAACACACATTTTCAACACGCGCAACTCATCAAGCGAATCATCCATTTTACAAAGAGTGTAACCGACAAATACCGTGCGTAAAATATGTTCGGCTACCGATTCCCTGCCGCTGCCCAGAAACTGATAACCACTGCGCGGCGTTCTGCTGAGCATTCCGACTTCAAACAAAAAATTGGTAATACTATCCATCTTATTCCTTCTTCAATATTTTGATCCGATTGGCCATCATTTCCGTCGTTTTCCGAATCTGCAATTGCAGAGAAGCAATGCTGTCCGGTCTTGAACTTTCGATTTTCTCGAGTTGCCCTTTCCAGTGTTCCAGAAGAGCGATTTCATTTTCCTTTAATTTCTTTTCAAAACGATCCTGATATTCTTTAACAAAAGCGGCGGATGAATCCTGTGACGCCATTTTGCATCCTCCTTCGTATAATTTCGCGGCATTATATCACTCACATCCAAACATGCAACAAACAATTTATCAAATGATAATTTGACAGCCTCTTTTAAATACTATAAATCACGGGTACGGGTATCGTACCTCCTGCTTTGGGCGGGACATCCCTATGTGCTTTGCACACGGGATAATTCAACTTACAAAATATTACTGCACTGCGTTGGTAATATTTGAGTTTCATTAATTCGACTTACAAATATGACTGCGCCACGCTTGTCATATTTGAGTCTCATTAACAGGCTCCACAAAATTTATGAAAAAACGGGTAAATATAATATGTCATCCAAACCAAAACCTGAAGATATAGCCGGTGGACAAGCAATCCTTGAAGGCGTTATGATGCGTCACGGCAATAAAATCGCGGCAGCAGTCAGAAGACCGGATAAGGAAATTGTTTTTCAGGAACGTGAATATATTCCGCTGACCAAACGTTATAAGATACTCGGATGGATGTTTGTTCGAGGAACAATCACTTTATTTGAAATGATGATGATCGGGATTCAATGTCTGATGTTTTCGGCGGATGTCGCCCTGGCCGAAGAAGAAAGAAAACCCAAAAGCTGGGAAATGTATCTTTCGTTTGTCATCAGTTTCGCTGTCGCCATTTTTTTCTTTGTCGTCGTGCCGGCGTTTTTCTTTACCAGGATAAAATTCTATATCGACAATCTGTTTTTATTAAACATTCTGGAAGGCTGCGTTCGCCTGGGCATGTTTCTTTGTTTTCTGGCCGCCACACTCTTCATGGCGGATATGCGGCGNNGAGTTTTCCACCCGTCATCCCCGTTGCGGAACAAGCTTTATTCTTTTTGTGATGATTGTTTCCATATTGGTTTTTTCTCTATTAGGGCGTCCGGATTTCTTACATAGAGTAATCTATAAAATTTTGCTCCTTCCTGTTGTTGCCGGCATTTCTTATGAAGCGATCCGCTTTACCGGAAAATACAGCCACTCCAAGCTGGTGCAGGTGATGAGCTGGCCTGGATTAATGCTGCAAAAAATTACGACAAGAGAACCATCCGATGATCAAATTGAAGTCGCTATTGCCGCAATGAAAAAAGTCATTTGACATCACGTTGCCCACAAAAAAAGTAAATTCCGATTCCCCAAAAATTGAATTTTAGTCGTCACTCTTATCTTATTTTTAAAATTTCTTGCCATGCCATCATATATAAGGAGTTGACTTTTCTTGCCAATTGGAGTACTTAAATAAAAATTAATTGATATTTTTCACTCTCTTAAACAGGGGAAAGTCACTAATGATTAAGCGATGCGTTTTGGTCCTGATTGTGATTATTGTTTCAGCGGCCTTGGTTTATCAACCGGCAGCGGCAAAGGAAGACACGGCACAAATAACACTTAAAAAGACAGCTGTTCATCAAAAAAAATTATACACTTACACCGTAAAAGAGGGGGATCTTCTCTCGACCATCATCAGACATATTCCCGGCATTACCGAGAAAGACATATCCAATAATTATCAGCTTATAAAAGAGCTTAATCCCACTATAGCCGATCTCAACAATCTCGAGCCTGGACAATTGCTCGTCCTTCCCGGAAAATCAGTTACCATAGCGGAAGAAAAGGAAGTGACTGCCCCTCCCGCAGTTACTTCCGCAATTTCTTCCACCAGAGGAAAACGCTATACTATCAAAAAGGGCGATACTTTAATAAAAATCATTCATCGCGAACTAAAAATTGGAACCAATATTCAAAAAACGCTTAAAATTATCAAGTCAATCAATCCACGGATTAGGAATGTTAATAAAATTTATGCCGGCAAAATTATCAAATTACCCGGTAAAACTATCTTTGTCAAAACACCAGAAGAAACTAAGGCTCTTGCACAGGAAGTAGATAAACTTTCAGAAAAAATAATTCACCCGGAAAAGATTATCGAAATAAAAGAAAAAATATTCATGACGCCGGAAGCCCGCCTCGCCGTGCTTAAACAAGTTATCACCCAGATGAATGGATCAGTTACCACCACAGGTAATTACTACATCCCCATCCCCAAAACCGGGCAGGTGACAATTGATTGCTCTAAAATTCCGGTAATTGAATTTGGCGATAATACAACGGTATTTCTTGATTTGGAAAATCGTGCCCCTAATAATCTGAAGAAGATGATCAGTGATAATTGGGCAAACTACTATTTAATTAAAGTGGATAAAAATGATGATATCATCGCCATCTTAAAAAAAGTTATCAATACCACCAAGAGTTACAACATGACTAAAAGTGAAAGGCCCATGATGATCGGCGCTTACCCGCCGGTGGAATTAATCGTCGACTGGGTAATTGTCAGCACTCTTCCCAAACAGGCACAGCCATTAAAGCAAGGATTACGTCTGATTTATGAAAACAATTTGCTCTTGCCCAAGTCAATCAAAAACTATTCTCAGAAAAACGGCTTGATCATTACTGAAATTTCCGGGGAATCAGGCATTGTTGGAAAACCGGAAGAAGTTTATTCTTTGCCGCCAATGCCGGTTTTCCCTACAACATCAGCCAAAGATTTTTCTTATGCGCTGGTTTCCAGTTTAGGACTGAGCGCCGAAAAAGACGTTGATATTCAAATATTCGACACCGTAAAAGACGGCTTTAATTTGTCGATTAAAGCGGATGTTCTGGTAAATAATGAAAACAAAAAATATATTATCTATTCGCAGAGCCTGTCCCAGCAATTCGCCAATTCGCTGAAACAAGCAGGTAACGAACTCATCTTCGTTAACGATAACGATGAACCAAAAAATATTATGGAAAAGGTTTTGCACGGCCTCAATATTTCTTTTACTTCCGGCGATTTTACGTTTTCCGGACTGGAGAAAAATCAGGCGCCTTATGCTCTAAACTTTATTGGCACTAAGATTAAGACTGATAAAGATTTATACGTTATTGATTTTGATATTGATCCGGAATTACGCGGTTTGCTGCAGGAGGTATGGTCCGCTAATATCGCCAAATATTGATGACACCGCAAAAAGCATCCCGCACGTGTGACCTCCACTCCACCTCTTCCTTCAGGTTATCAGGTGGTCGGGTTATTAGGTTATACGCGGGGCAAATATATGCAGATTTTATCCGGAGTTTATCTTTAGGTTACTTTTGATCTTTTGTCACTGCCACCTATTCTCCGTAACATATTTTAATTTATATAATTATTTTAATGGATTTTTTTATGGTAAAAGCTATTTCCCTTTTCTCCGGTGGATTAGACAGTATGTTAGCCGCGGAGTTAGTCCGCAGGCAAAATATTGACGTTCTCTGCCTGACATTCACAACGCCTTTTTTTAACGCTCAAAAAGCGCAATCCGCGGCCCGGCAAATAAATCTGCCTCTGGCTGTCGAAGATATCACCGTCGAACATCTTAAGATGCTTAAATCTCCCCGCTATGGCTATGGCAGGAACATGAATCCCTGTATCGATTGCCACACACTTATGCTGCAAATTGCCGGGAAAAAAATGGAAGAAACCGGCTTTGATTTTATTATTACCGGAGAGGTTCTCGGCCAGCGTCCCATGTCACAAAACAAACAATCCCTTTACGTTGTTGCTAAAAATTCCGGCTATCCCGACTACATTCTACGCCCTTTGAGCGCTCAGATCCTTGACCCGATAAAGGCGGAAAGAGATAAAATAATTGATCGCTCGCAATTACTTTCTATTCAGGGACGCGGCCGCAAAGATCAAATAAAATTGGCTGCTGATTTTGGCATTAAAGATTACGCACCGCCTGCAGGAGGCTGCCTGCTTACCGATCCCATGTTTACACGCCGTCTACGCGATTTATTTTCGCATCAGGAAGACCATGATATTCATGATCTCGACTTGTTAAAATACGGACGTCATTTTCGCGTGGATGATCAAGGCAAAATTATCGTCGGACGCAATAACTCCGATAATGAAAAACTGCGTGAACTTTCGACGGATAATGATCTTGTTCTGTTTATGGCTGACTTTCCCGGACCTCACGTAATAATACCTCTCGGAAATATTGCCCTCTTGCCGCTCGCCGCATCATTTTGTGTTCGTTACAGCGATGCCCCCAATGATCTGGAAGCGGAAGTGGTTTGCCTGCACAAAAATTCATCAGAGATAATCAAAGCCAAAGCGGCGGCAAAAGAAGATTGCGAAAGATGGATTATTTAATTAGTAAATTATTCTTGCGTTATTGAATTAAATGTTCCGGACGCAAGAGATCGTTGACCGTTTTCACCGGATTAAAAACGATGATGGGCAGTTCGACAAACACGGTATTCCAGTAAGCCATACCGCCGTTCCAAAGACCGGGTGATTCCAGCGCTTTCAGAGAGCGTCCCTTTTCATTTTTCATAGTAATTAAATAAGCGTCGGGATTTACGTAACTATCCAGATTGAATTTTTCCCCTCGGTAATTTTTCGTGCAGCAGACCATATCCACCGGATTGAAATATTGCGCGGCCGACCATACGGCCATTTGTTTCGGGCTGCTTCTGTCCACGTGCCCGTTTTCAACAATCTGCAAGGTTTGATTACCATCGCGCTCTTCAACCCAGAATGGAGCGCCCCCCGGCTCACCTTCGTTTCTCACTATCGCGCAGACACGCAAAGGCCGATGCAATGAAGAAAATATGATTTGCTTTTGTTGTTTCAGCGATTGTCGCGATATATTGCGCGGAAATACGATATGGAGCCTCCGGGAACAATAATTTTTGATTTCATCAATTTGCTTGGAATCAATTTCATCATTTTCCATCTGACGTAAAACAGCGAATATTTCCTGCTGAATCTGCAGAGCCAATCCTCCCAACATTTTTTTATAGGGAAGAATTTTTCTCAATAGTTTTTCCGGTACAATGTTATCTATATTTTTTATAAAAATGAAATCGGCATCAAGATTCTGTAAATTTGTAAGCAGTGAACCATGACCGCCGGGTCGAAATATTAGGTTACTCGAAGTATCCCGCAGCGGCAGATTATTTTCATCAACGGCCAGCATATTCGTCGATGACGACTGAACAGATAAAGATATTTTATATTTTATCCGGCACAGGTTTTTGTACACAGACTTTACAGTTTTAATTTTTTCAGCAACATCTTTTTTATGTTCCTGAGAAATTGTGAAATGCAGATGACAAACATCGCCTGCGCCTCGAACATATTGAACAGCCTCAAACAAATGCTCTTCCAAAGCGGTACGTGCCTCTCCTGCGGAATAAAGATGAAAAGGAATCAACGCCTTGGGCAACCAGCCGAAATTTAAGCCCTTGGACGACAAAATATAATCCAGTAAACCCTTGACATTTTTTTGCTCAATGAATTCAGAAGCACGTTTGTTTTGCTTGACCAGGAAATAAAAAGGATACTTTTTAAAATTACGTAAGAATGATTGATTGAGCGCTGGAGAGTCAAATCCATCTTTTTCCAGGGCCGAAAACCATTCGGCAAACATGCGGCTGGCGGCGCCGGAAGCCGGAACAAATTTGAGCAATTTAAATTTTCCCGCTTCCCTGTCGTACAGTTTAATCAATTCATCCATTGCGGATTTTTTGATTGATAGGATTCCATCATTAATTGCGCAGGGGCGATTCAATTTCAGATAATTGGAACCATGGCGATATGATTCCATCTGCTTTTCCACATCACGTGGAGTCAAACCTAATTTTTTTATTCGCCGGAGATCATTTTGAGTGAATAAATTTAATTCTTTCATGTTTTCCGTATCTTTAGTTGCGTTTTATTGCAACTACTAAGGTTCTTTTGCTTTGGGCTTTGCGCTGTAGAACATAGTCTATATTTTTTTATTTAACATCAAGTTTTTATGTTGGCAAGAATAAATAAGCGCAACGCAATTGTATTGTCTTGCCAGAAAATTAAAGATGTGTCGATTTACCAAAAAGTCAGATGCCTAGCACATCAAGTGCACAATAATCGGCAAAGCACCCCCCCATTCTGTGGCAAGTATTTCATTGACACACAAGATTATCCTTCATATACCTTGATTATGAAAAAGGAATTTCTTATCAATCTTATCCATTTTTCCATCATCCCCACGGATGATTGGAAACAGGCGCTGCGTATCCGCCGTTTTTTCATGGCAGTTGCCGCCTACACCCTTTGCGCGCCTCTTGGTTATGTCTCCTATCTGGCCGGCTTCATGGAATGGGAGGCCATTGCCGGATACGTGATCATCATGCTCATCATCAATATTATCTTGTACATAGTCTTTCGCACCGGCCTGAATATGAAGCAGGCCGATCCCAGCCTGACGGCCATCCAAATGTGCGCCGCCATCCTCTCGGTGATGTACGTCATGTATTTCGCCCATGAGTCCCGTGGCGCCCTTTTGCTGGTCTACGTTATTATTCTTATGTTCGGCATCTTCCGCCTCAATACCCGCAGTTTTTTATATGTCAGTGTCTTTTCCCTGCTGACGTACGGAGGCGATATCGCCCTGCTTCATCTCTACCGTCCTCAAGGCGTCAATTTTAATCTTGAATATCTCCAATGGATCGTGCTGGCCCTCGTTCTGATCACCTTATCTACCATCGGCGGATATATCAGTTCTCTCCGCCATAATCTGAGCATCAGCAAATCTGAACAGGCGAAATCCATTGAGATCATCAATGAAATGACAATCCGGGATGAATTAACCGGCATCAACAACCGTCGTCATGTCATGGAACTTCTTGATTACGAAAAGAATCGTTCATTGCGCTCTGGCAATTTCTTCTGTCTGGCCATGCTGGATATTGACCGCTTCAAGAATGTAAACGACAGACATGGGCATCTGGCAGGTGATGCGGTATTGCGGGCAGTCGCTACCACGATTAAAACTACCCTGCGCAACACGGAATTTTGCGGACGCTATGGCGGCGAGGAATTCCTAATCATACTGACGCAAACAGATATCAAAGGGGCGCTTATCTTCGCAGAACGTGTGCGTACCAACATCGAAGAAATCCAGTTTCCAGACCTTGGCCCCAATTTTAAGGTTACCGTTTCCATCGGCCTTTCGGAGCATCAAATAGGTGAAGACGTTGACAATATTATTTCCCGCGCAGACGAAGCCCTTTACCGGGCCAAAAATGGTGGACGAAATCGCGTAGAAGCTGTCTAGTGATGAATAAACACCTTTATAAGTAAATTGACAAACCCGCCTATTCCCTTGTAAAATAAAGAAAACCAATTACAGGAGTAACCGCATTGAACTATTTATATCAATTATCAAGAGTAATTTTAATCGTCACAATAATAATTGCCAGTGCAATTAACGTAGAGGCACAAACAGGGTGGCACCAGTCAGTTGGACAATCCCTTATCAATGCGCTTAAAATCAGCGAACCTCTGACCTTCTGCCATGAGCCGGTTCCGCTCAGTGATCCGGATGTAAAAGAACGGCTGGAACGAGAATTGCTTGTGTCGCTGGATAACAGCGACGATGTTATTTTGTGGCTTAAACGCGCTAATCGTTATTTTCCTCATATTGAAAAAGTTTTAAAAAATAATTCTCTGCCTGATGATTTAAAATATATCGTCATAGCCGAAAGCTCTTTGAAGCCGCTCGCAACATCAAATAAAGGAGCTGTTGGATTTTGGCAGTTTATCGAAAACACAGGCGTTAAATACGGAATGAAAATCAATAACGATATTGATGAACGCCGCAATTTTTTTACTTCTACGGAAGCAGCAACAGCTTACCTCAAAGACCTTTACGCGCTTTTCGGTTCCTGGACTCTGGCTGCAGCCGCTTATAACATGGGCGAGGAAGGTCTGAAAACGGAAATGTTAGTGCAGAAAGTGAACAATTATTACCAGCTTTACTTAAATCAGGAAACGCAAAGGTACGTTTTTAGAATTTTAGCAGCAAAGATCATCCTGTCTAATCCGGAAAAATACGGATATTATTTGACCGAGGAAGATCTTTATAAACCAGTGCAATTTGATCGTGTGGAAATAACCGCGAATCAGCCGGTGCCATTATATATCATTGCCCAGGCGGCAAATACTTATTTTAAGGTAGTCAAGGATCTTAATCCCCATATAAAGAATTATTATCTGCCCGCCGGCAAACATGATCTTTTGCTTCCCAAGGGTGCGGCCTCCGGATTTTCCGAAAGATATGAAAACCTTCTGAAGCAATGGCTTGATGAAAAAATAAAATCTGTTTACACGGTTAAAAAAGGAGACAATCTATCCACTATCGCTAAACGTTTTAATGTCTCGGTTAAAGCAATAATGATCTGGAACGGTATCTCCAATGCCAAGGATGTGTCATCTGGAAACCAGCTCTTTATCTTTTCCAATACAACATTCAAGCCGGAGAATAATGCCGATGAAAATAAAACAGTGGAAGATCCTGTCTTGCAGCTTCCCTAAGATTGTCAAAAAACCCCATGTTTTGGGGGCTGTTCAAATACCATATTTCTTGACAAATATTTCTTTCTGACTTAATTGCTACTAAACTACCGGTATGAACCACAGAACAAGCTTTGTGGTATAATAAGGCGACGAAGAAATGATGAAAATTGTTGATAGAATAAAAAAACTGAAAAAAGAAAAAAATGCCGTTATTCTGGCTCACAATTACCAACTTCCTGAAGTTCAAGATATCGCCGATTTTATAGGTGACTCATTAGGATTAAGCATCGAAGCGGCGCGGACAGATGCCGCAATAATAGTTTTTTGCGGCGTTCATTTTATGGCGGAAACCGCGAAAATATTATCTCCGCAAAAAATCGTATTACTTCCGGATAAAAATGCCGGTTGTCCGATGGCCGATATGATTGATGCCGAGGGCTTAAAATCCCTTCAGGCAAAACATCCTGATGCTGTAACCGTCTGCTATGTAAACACTTCCGCCGCAGTAAAAGCCCATTGCGATTATTGCTGCACTTCCGCTAACGCTCTAAAAATTGTGCAAAATATTTTGCTCAATCATCAGGATAAGGAAATTATTTTTATTCCCGATAAATATTTGGCGCAATACGTTTCTGCGCAAGTGAAACATGATTTCATTATTTGGGAAGGATATTGCCCAACCCATGCTAAAATCTTACCGGAAAATATTATGCAAGCTAAAAGACTGCATCCGAAAGCCAGAGTTATTGTACACCCGGAGTGCAGACCGGAAGTAACGGCGCTAGCCGATGTTGTTACTTCTACTGAAGGAATGAGCAAATATATCCAAAAAGCTCCGGATACGGAATTTATTATCGGCACGGAAACCGGTATAATTCACAGGATGAGAAAAGAAAATCCGGATAAAAATTTTTATCCGGCGACAGAGATGGCTGTTTGTCCCAATATGAAACGAATCACCCTGGAGAAAGTTCTTTGGTCGCTCGAAGATTTATCTTATGAAATTATAGTGCCGCCGGATATTATGGGAAAAGCGCGGCTCTCCATAGAAAGAATGTTGCAGATGGTTTAAATTTACCATGTGCCGGATATTGTAACGAAAAAAAGCAGGGGCGATTGCACCCGGATAATAATTTAGAGTAATCACGGGTATGAACCCCAAAGCAAGCTTTTGAAACAGATTCCGCAGCAAGCTGCGGGGTATTAAACCCTCCGCTTCGCGGGATAATTCGACCAACAAACTTCAGTGCACTTTGTTTCTGAAGTTTGGGTCTCATTAAATTGGAGTTTCAACAATAAATGAAGAAAAATATTATTGCCTCAAATAAATTTCCCGTTTTTGGACCATATTCCGCTGCCGTGGAAGCCAACGACATTATTTTTATTTCCGGCCAGCTGCCAATTGATCCGATAACCGGCGAAATCATCAACGATATTAAAACAGCCACCAGACAAGTGCTCATAAATATACAAACGATACTTGAAAAAACTGGTTTGGATATGTCTAATATTGTAAAAACAACAATCTTCTTAAAAAATATTGCTGATTTTCCTGCCGTTAATGAAATATACGCCGTTTTTTTTCCTCAAGAACCACCGGCGCGTTCAACCATTGAAGCGAGCGTCTTGCCCAAAGGGGCACTGATAGAGATCGAGGCTATTGCCATAAGAGAATAAATAATAATTCAAAAATTATTGAATTGGATTTACTAAACGTAATTTGAGCATACTCATCATAAAGTTGAACGGAGGTTGAATGACAGTGGCAGTCAAACCGGATTCAGTAAGCAAAACTGAAAAGAAGAAAAATAAGCAGAACGATTTATCCCTTCTGGCAAAAGCCATTATATCAAATGCCGGAGTCGGAATATATATCGTACAGCATGGTAAATTTGTCTATGTCAGTGAGTTATATCAGAAAATCACCGGCTATGAAGACACAGAGCTTATCGGCACATATTCCCTCAACAATATTTATCCTGATGATAGAGAAATGGTCAGGGAAGAAGCGGTAAAGTGCTTGAAAGGGAAAAGCTTTGAGCCTTATGAATACAGGTTCGTCAAGAAGAATGATGAGATAATGTGGATTTTGGAGACGATCACCCCCATCGTGTATAAAGGGGAACGAGCCTCGCTGGGAAGTTTTATGGATATTACCAAGCGTAGGAAAATGGAAGAGACGATACGTCAATCTGAGGAGAGATACCGGACTATACTTGATGAGATGGAGGATGCATATTTTGAGGTAGACCTCGCCGGTAATTACACCTTCGTTAATGATGCAGGCTGCCGTCACTTAGGATATTCCAGAGAGGAACTGATCGGAGCAACCTTCCGAGGTCAAATGGCTAAAGAGGAAATTGATATAGTGTATAATGCTTTCAACAAGATATTCAGAACCGGTAAACCGGTAAAAGTCATTTCATACAAGGTTGTTCGTAAGGATGGAACAACAGGATTTACCGAAATGACAGGTTTTCCTCTGAAAAACCAACAAGGAGAGGTCATCGGCTTCCGGGGGGTTGGCCATGACATTACTGAACGCAAGCAAATGGAGGAATATCTGCGGCAGTCCGAAGAAAAATACCGGGCCATTATTGAAAACATCCAGGACGGTTATTTCGAGGTTGACCTTGCCGGCAATTGTACCTTTTTCAATGAATCACTGCGCGAGATCTATGGATATCCTAAAGAAGAATTGATGGGCATGAACTTCCAGCAGTATGCGGACAAAGAGAACGCAAAGAAAGTGTTTAATGCTTTTAATGAAATCTACCAAACAGGAATAACCGGCAGTATATTTGAGTATGAGATTATCAGGAAAGATGGAACTAGAGGGCAGGTTGAAGTATCTGCGTCGTTAATAAAAGATTCATCGGGTAAACCGATAGGATTTAGAGGAACTACACGCGACGTTACCGAGCGTAGGAAAATGGAAGAGACGATACGTCAATCTGAGGAGAAATACCGGACTATACTCGATGAGATGGAGGATGCATATTTTGAGGTAGACCTCGCTGGAAATATTACCTTCCTAAATGATGCGATTTGCCGTCTCTTAAGATATCCCAAGGAAGAACTGCTCGGAGAGAGCTTCAGAGTTCATGTAAATAAAGATGACTTGCATATCGTGTATAATGCCTTCGGTAGGATATACAGTACCGGCAAGCCCGAAAGGGACCTTTGCTACAAGGCTGTTCGTAAGGATGGAACAACGGGATTTGCTGAAATGACAGGTTTTCCTCTGCGAAACCAAAAAGGAGAAATGATCGGTTTTCGGGGGATTGGCCGCGAAGTCACCGAGCGCATGAAAATGGAAGAAAATCTACGGCAGAGTGAGGAAAAATATCGAACCATCCTTACGGACATGCAGGAGGGCTATTTTGAAGTTGACCTTGCCGGTAACTTTACCTTTTGCAACGATTCAATGTCCTGACTCACCGGGTGCTCCAAAGAGGAATTGCTGGGTATGAATCATAAGTGGTTTGCAAATGAAGAAACCGCAAAAAAAGTTTTTCAAGCGTTTAATAAAGTTTACACAACAGGGGAACCATCCAAAGCATTCGATTGGCAGATTATAAGAAAAGATGGGGCTAAAAGATACGTTGAATCATCTGTATCGTTACGAAAAGATTCATCAGATAAACCAACGGGTTTTAGAGGAATTGTACGCGACATTACCGAACGCAAACGGATGGAGCAACAAATCAACTATATGGCTACCCACGATCCCCTGACCGGACTGCCTAACCGTTTGATGTTCAGCCAACTGCTGAACCAGGCAATCCGGTCTGCGCAGCGTCACAAACGGCAGTTAGCAGTTTTCTTCATCGATCTTGACCGCTTCAAGGCTATCAACGACTCTCTGGGTCACGAGGCAGGCGACCGAATGCTGAAAGAGATGGCCAGACGGTTTAAAAGATCGCTGCGTGCAGTCGATGTTGTCGGTCGTCTGGGAGGAGATGAATTCATTATACTGACTGAGGAAGTGGACGAATTAAGTCAAATCGCAAACGTAGCCCACAAGATACTTACCACCACTATCCAACCGATAGTCCTTCTGGGTGAAGAATGCCGCGTAACAGCCAGCATCGGCATCAGCATATACCCCGGGGATGGAACGGACGAACAAACCCTGAT
>PLMV01000218.1 GCA_003141615.1 Syntrophaceae bacterium | reverse complement strand
TCTTTCTGGAGCATTAAACCGGAGCTGATCGTGGTCAACGTGGCCGAAGATAATCTTTCCTTTGCCGACATATTTGCCCAAGAGGCAAAATTAGAAGAACCCGTTTTGGGGATCTGCTGCAAGATAGAGGCGGAGATGGCCGGACTGGATGCGGCTGATCAAAAAGAATTTTTGGATTCGATGGGTATTGCCGAACCGGCGTTTGGCAGGATTATCCGCGCGGCTTTTTCTCTTTTAGGGCGCATGTCATTTTTTACCGTCGGCGAGGATGAAGTGAAGGCCTGGGTTATTCCTCTGGAGACCAAAGCGCCCAAAGCCGNNGCCATTCACAACGATTTTGAACGAGGTTTTATCAAGGCCGAAGTCATGCACTACGATGATTTCATCGCGCATGGAGGTTCTGTAGCTCAAGTTAAATCAGCCGGTCGCCTGCGCCTGGAAGGAAAAGAATATGTTGTGAAGGACGGCGATATAATTACTTTTCGCTTCAATGTCTGATATCAATTACAGGGGATAGTTATTAGTTATTGTCATTAAATTTAATCAATTAATTTTATTCCCGATCAAATCAATAACTGTAATTTCCGGCGGTGCAAAAATGCGCACCGGCGGACCCCAAGTGCCGGCACCTCTGGTGATATAAACCGACTTATTTTTTCCCAACTCATAATATCCATAGTTTTTTGGGAAAAACAAGCGTGTTACCAACATAAAAGGAAAAATTTGGCCGCCATGTGTATGGCCGGAAAGCTGTAAGTTAAAATTCTCCCCATCAACAACAAAAGGCTGATGTTTTAAAAGCAGAACAAAACCATTACCTTGTTGTTCAAGCATTTTTTCAAAAAGCTGTTTATCTTTACTTATACCCATCCTTCTTCCGGTGATATCATCAGCGCCGAAGATGCTTATCCCTGCTATATGCCGGACATCATCCCTAAGCATTTCAAATCCGGCTGCTTTAGTAAATTCCAGGGATCGTTTAAGCCCGGCGTAATATTCATGATTGCCCAAGATGGCATATTTGCCATACTTTGGTGTGATGGAGACAAATTGCTGGGCCTGCGGCATTACATTATCAAGTTCCCCATCCAGTAAATCTCCGGTGGAAACCAGAATGTCGGGCTTGGCCTCCTTTACGCGATCCAGAATGACCTGTAGACGTTTATTCCGGATAATTAAACCTACATGCACATCGGATATTTGGACAATCCGGATTTTACCATTATTGGGTAATATTTTTTCGGTTTTCACTTGCAGAGTTTTTACTCTAACTTGCTTGGCATCAATAAAGCCGTGAACAACGAAGATAAGGGCAAGAAAAATAGCTGCTCCGAAAGCAATATTACGAAGGGGTAGCGAGCCATTTCCACTCCCGGTAAGTTTATATAAAAATACGATAATTTCAAAAGTGACGTTGAAGAAGAAAAAGAGAAAAACAAAGGCCATCCACATATAACCGATATAGGCAATTGCCCTCGCCAGGAATTCCTGATGATAAGCTTCCGCTACCCTCACCAGGATTGGAGCACAAATAAGCAATATCAACACAATTATGATTATGGTTTGGGGAAAACCGGAAAAATGAAAAACACTTCTTGCCTGGAAGAAGGCATAGAAATTAATGCCGCCAAAAAGGCATAAAAAGGTTAAAATAAAAAAAATCATAATTTTTAAAAGCCTTATTATGTGGAATTTTCTAATGGAAGCTAAAGGAAAATAACATAGATGTCAATCATTAAGGAGATACAGATTGATGTTGACAAGGGAAACCCCTTGATATAAATACGTCATCTCTTTAATGGATGCCGATGTAGCTCAGCCGGTAGAGCAACTGATTCGTAATCAGTAGGTCACCAGTTCGATTCTGGTCATCGGCTCCATAAAATTAACTGGTTACAATAAGTGTCATTTTTCATTTTGGGTTAAAAAGTGGCCACATCACTTATTTGTTCTGATTTATACTTAACAGGACGTGTCCAGTTAAGTCTTGTCTCGGTTATTTATAACATCTACAAGTCAATAACATAGATATCACCGAAAATTGCGGAATACCGTTTCTAATGGCTATAGGATTATTTTTGTTTACCATCATTTCACCTGCACCGGAGTATTTCTACCAATCGTTGTCCCATCGCCCAATTGACCGGAGTGATTAAGTCCCCAAGCCCAGACGGTACCGTCATTTTTTAAGGCTACTGTGTGCAAATCCCCTGCGGATATCGCTATGCCATCGGTCAGACCACTTACCTGCACCGGAGTATAACTATCCGTCGTTGTCCCATCGCCCAATTGACCGTAGTAATTCCTTCCCCAAGCCCAGAAAGTACCGTCATTTTTTAAGGCTACTGTGTGCGACTCCCCTGCGGATATTGCCGTGATTCCGGTCAGACCACTTACCTGCACCGGAGTATATCTATCCATCGTAGTCCCATCTCCCAATTCACCATAGCCATTACTTCCCCAAGCCCAGACAGTACCGTCATTTCTTAAGGCTACTGTGTGGGATACAAACCCTGCTGCTATCGCTATGACGTCAGTCAGACCACTTACCTGCACCGGAGTATAACTATCCGTCGTTGTCCCATCGCCCAATTGACCGGAGGAATTAAGTCCCCAAGCCAAGACAGTACCGTCATTTTTTAGGGCTACTGTGTTAAAAACCCCTGCGGATATTGCCGTGATTCCGGTCAGACCACTTACCTGCACCGGAGTATTTCTATTCGTCGTTGTTCCGTCGCCCAATTGACCATAGGAATTACTTCCCCAAGCCCAGAAAGTACCGTCATTTTTTAAAGCTACTGTGTGCAACTCCCCTGCGGATATTGCCGTGATTCCGCTTAGATCACTTACCTGCACCGGAGTATTTCTATTCGTCGTTGTTCCGTCACCCAATTCACCTAAGACATTATAACCCCAAGCCCAGACAGTACCGTCATTTCTTAAGGCTACTGTGCGGTAACCCCCTGCGGATATTGCCGTGATTCCGGTCAGACCCCTTACCGGCACCGGAGTATGACTATCCGCCGATGTTCCGTCACCCAATTGGCCGTAGGAATTAAGTCCCCAAGCAAAGACAATACCGTCATTTTTTAGGGCTACTGTGTGCGACTCCCCTGCGGATATTGCCGTGACTCCGGTTATGTATTCAACTGATGATTCGTCACTTTTGCTACATGCGCTTAAAGTGTTTAATAAAAAGAAAAAAATCATTATTCCGAAAAATATTTTATTTTTCATGCTCAATCTCCTTAGACTAATGAAAAAATCTATTTAAAGAAACTTACTTTTTTTGATATCTAATAAGACATTGCTTCTGAATGGTTAAACTATATGAAGCTTGGTCTTACATGTCAAGGAAATCTTGTGGCGTGAATTGTGTTTATTACGGATTGAAGTCTTGCATTTTCGTTGAGGCTGCCCGCATTGTAGGGTAAGGAGACAATTTTATTTTAGATTGCATTGTTTTATGTGAATGTGATTAAAGAGAAGGCAAGAGGAGTCTGTATGAACATGCCGAAAATATGGAACCAATTTTCCCCGGTGGTTATATTTCTTTTTATATTCACCGGCTGTGCATATTTCACGAATCATGTTCACATGGACATAGGCAAACAGAAGCCTTTATACGACGTGGAAAATACCACGCTGCTGGCGGGAGCGGCAAAAGCTGATATTACTCCGCCTCCCGGCATGCCTATGGGCGGATATTCAATCTTTGCCAATTATGGCAAAGGTTTTCGTACCAGACTGTACGCCCGTGTCTTGTACGTAAAACCTAAATCTGGCCGGGCTGTCGCCCTTGTTCAATGCGATCTTCTGACAGGATCTTTGCTGCTAAATCACCGCGTAGCGGAGATTATAGCGAAAGAGACAGATATCGTAATGGACGGTTTGCTGATTGCGGGAACCCATACCCATTCAGCGCCAGGCAATTACTTTGACAATAACTTCTATAACAACAATACCTCTAACGCGGCGGGTTTTGATCCGGAATACTTTAATTACCTGTCGAAACAAATTGCCAACGCGGTTATTCGTGCCTATAAAGAAAAAAGGCCGGCAAAAATTGCCACAGGAAAAACTCAGATATGGGACATGACACGTAATCGCAGTATAGAATCTTATTATGCAAATAAAAATGTTTCCGCAAAAAATCCGCCCGATATTTATCAGGCCATCAATCCCGATATGTACATGATCCGTGTGGACGGCTTGGACAAGGATGGCCGGTATCATCCTCTGGCGGCACTTTCAAGCTTTTCCATTCATGGAACGGCGGTCCCGTCCAGAAATAATCTTTATAACGGCGATGTTTTTGCGTACATGGAACGGGAAGTGGAATACGCCATGAAGGACAACTACAAAACATCATGGGAACCCATCCATGCCGCTTTCAACGGCACACATGCCGATAACTCGCCAAACTACGGCAAAGATATGCAGGGCTTCATTGAAGCGCGCCGGATAGGAACAGTAATCGGACAAAAGGCATTTGAACTTTTCCGTTCATTGGATGAAAAAACAAAAGAAGATGCAACCATTCGTTTCCTGGCAAAGGAGATAGATGTTTTTTCCGAACCTTGTATTGATGAGACGTGCCTCTGCGAAAGACCTGTCGTGGGCGCCGCGCTTGCCGCGGGAGCGGATGATGGTTCTACTCCCGTAATCGACAAGCTTCCCTGGTTGAGGCAGGGATCTCCGCGATGGTTTTTTACAGAATCATGTCAAGGCCACAAGCGTACCTTGCTCGGCCCCTTGCAGTACCTCATCCTTCCCCGGAATGATTTTCCCCATCAACTTCTTCTGCAAATGATTCAAATTGACGATATCATGCTATTACCTCTGCCCTTTGAAACAACAAAAGAAGCGGGAATCAGAATAGCTAAACAGTGTCAGGATAAACTTAAATCAGAAAATAAAAATGATTTGCGGTCTTTTGTCGTCATAAGCTGTGCTAACGGATACTATGGCTATGTCACCACACCGGAAGAATACAGCATCCAGCGTTATGAGGGTGGGCATACATTGTACGGCCCGCAAACCCAACCTTTTCTGGCCAAACATTTAAGTCGAATGATACCGGAAATGGAACAGGGGAAAAACGAGAGTAATTCCCCCGAACACTGGACGTATGATTTGCGGGCGAAAAGATTCCTAGCCAGTGAAGTTAAAAGCCAGACAAAAAGAAAAATGAAGACGAATCCGGTATTCCATGCCGCAAAAATTAATGATGAACCATACTGGTCCTTTGTCTGGGAGGATTTGCCGCCGCATATACTGTCCTGGGGACAGACGATGGTGAAAGTAGAAGAAAGCGACGATGGAATTACATGGAAACAATTCAGACTAAACGGACAACCTCAAGACGATAGCGGATATGACATTGCCATTCTTTGTAATGATGTCGTCAATCACGGTGAAAAGGGGATCTATGAAACCCGGTGGTACAATCCGCCCGACAGAGAAAAGAAAGAATTTTACCGTTTTGTGATCCTGCCGCAGGCAGGACAGGATTTCCTTTATTCATCGCCCTTTCAGTGAAATATTACTATCTGCAAAATCACAGTGCACGCTAAAATATGAATGTTTTCCTTGTTGCAAAAATAAATCCCCTAATGTAGAAAAATACAAGGAATCATACCCTTTCGCTTTCAAAGGATAACGAGGCGGCAAGGAGGAGGCGACGAGACGTATTATACATACGTTGAGGAAATCTACGACGATGCCAACAAAGTTAGCCAAAGACCGGAGAGCGCGTCCCGTAAGGGAGTGCATATTAAATGATGTTTTTACCTTACCGGTAATTACCGTCTGCAAGTTGGTAATTACAAGCGAATTGGCATCAGGAGAAAAATTATGAATAAATTATTCGGCACCGACGGAATCCGGGGAATTGCCAATGAACACCCCATGACGACGGAGATTGCCTTAAATGTCGGCCGGGCTATAGCCTATCTTTCCAAAAGAAAAGGACATACCCCTCGAATAATTATCGGCAGGGACACAAGGCTCTCCGGTGATATGTTTGAAAGCTCGATCATCTCCGGCATTTGTTCCATGGGCGTTAACGCCATTTCCGTGGGCGTCATGCCCACACCGGGCATCGCCTTTTTAACTCACGATATGCGCGCCGACGCGGGCATTGTTATTTCCGCCTCTCACAATCCCTCGCAGGATAACGGCATAAAAATTTTCAATAGTGACGGCTTTAAACTTTCCGATGAAAAGGAAAATCAAATCGAAGAACTTATCTTTGCCAATAATATGGAAAAGCTTCATCCCGTGCCCAAAGAGATGGGCAAAGTATCCCGGCTGGATGACGCCGCCGGACGTTACGTTGATTTTCTGAAATCCACTTTTCCCCAGGATATCAATCCGGAAGGAATGAAAGTCGTCCTGGATTGCAGCAACGGCGCGACTTATCGCGTGGCCCCCGAAGTTTTCGCGGAACTGGGAGTTGAGGTTACAACGCTCTTCAATCAGCCCGACGGCAAGAACATCAACCTCAATTGCGGTTCACAGCATACCGAAAACCTGGCTGCCGAAGTGTTGCGTCAGAGGGCCGATGTAGGCTTTGCCTTCGATGGCGACGGCGACCGAGTAATTGCCGTGGATGACAAAGGCAATGTTCTCACCGGCGACAGGATGCTGGCCATCTGTTCGGTCATTTTAAAAAAAGAAGGCAAACTGAAAAATAATTTAGTTGTCCGCACAGTCATGAGCAATCTTGGCCTGAGTGTTGCCTTTCAGAAAATGGGAATTGATTCCGTATTTGCTCAAGTTGGTGACCGCTTCGTTCTGGAAGAAATGCTGGCGCGCGGCGCGATCATCGGCGGTGAAGATTCCGGCCATTTGATTTTCTTACAGCATCATACAACCGGCGACGGTTTGATTACCGCTCTGCAAGTACTGGCCGCAATGAAGAAAGAAGACCGGCCTCTTTCGGAACTGGCGCGCATAATGAAGGTTTTTCCGCAAATGCTCATCAATATTGACGTCAAAAGAAAGCCGGAAATAGAAACAGTGCCGGAAATTACAGCCGCCATCAAAAAGGCGGAAGAGGCGCTGGGTGATAAAGGGCGCGTGCTTGTGCGCTACTCCGGCACCCAGAACATGTGCCGCGTTATGGTCGAAGGCCCCACCAAGAAAGAAACCGAAACCCACTGCCGTCAAATCGCGGAAGTTGTGAAAAAGATACTGGCTTAAACAAAAGTAATCATGTTTTTTGTACACTTGACAGGTCGTTTAACAGGTGCTATTATTCAACCTGCTAATAGGTCGTTAAGGAGGATTTTATGCGATCAAATATTATATATTCAAAAGATATTATTCCCATTACTGATCTTAAAATTAATCCGGGTAAAGTTCTCAATCAGGTTGACAAAACCCGCAGACCTGTTCTTCTAACCAGCCGCGGCAGAGGTGTTGCTGTCGTTGAATCAGTAAAAGATTATGAAGAAAAAACAGAAGAGCAGGCATTCCTGCGCGGCGTTGTTCAAGGATTGATGGATATTGAAGAAGGCAGGGAAATAAGTTTGGCTGAAGTTAAAAAACGATTGGGGTTGAGTAAGTAGCCATGCCGCGAAAAAGAGCAATCACTTTTGCTGTCTCAGCATTTGATGATCTGGAATCTATCCGCGCCTGGTACAGGGATCAACAACAGGTTCCTGAAGTGGGCGACAGGTTAGTTAAGGAAATCATTTCCCAGATTGAAAGGCTTGCCGATTTCCCCGAAAGCGGCCGCATTGTGCCGGAGTTTAACATTGAAAATCTAAGAGAAATTATTTTCGCGCCTTTTCGGATAGTTTATCGCCTCGACGGAAATAAAATAAAAATAGTCCGCATCTGGCGCAGTGAAAGACTGCTGAAAATGTCTGAGTGATATTTGACGCCGGTTCGCGAAAGTGAAAACGATGCAATCATTGTTTCCCAAAAACTGAAATGAACTGCTTATTCTGCAATAAAAACGGGCCATACAATACGATTGAGCATATTGTTCCCGAGTCTTTGGGGAACAAGCGGCTACTTCTTATTGAACAGATATGTGACTCTTGCCAAGCATATCTAGGAAAAGAGGTGGAGCGTTATGTACTCCAACGTTCGCCCATAGGTGCATGGCGGGTATTTGCTGGTATCGAAACCAAGAACGGAAAGCCTCCAACATTTTCATTTCGACAACCCAATCGGAATAAGGGTCACTTGCCTGATAGCCATTTCGCAAATGATGACACCATTTCGTTAAGCATCTCGGAAGAAGGAGAACACGAATTTGATATTGAAGATGAACAAGTTCTGAAAGCAGTTGCAGATGGAACAAAGACCGAATTCAGACTTGTTCTTACCCCTAAAATGTTGCACATGATGGGCAGATTTCTCGGCAAGGTTGGGCTTGAGATTCTAGCCAGAGATCATCCAGATTTCGCCCGAAGTGATAGCTTTGACAAGATGCGTCGGTTTGTGCGTTTTGGTGAACCAATTGCATTTCTTTGGCCGATTTTTTACGGTTCCAAAGGTGCCTCTCCAGCTATTTCTCCCTGTGAAATCTTAGTTATGGACAGCAACGCAGAACACAATTGCCCTTACACGCTTTGCATTTTTGTTCTTGGTAACGAGCATTGGATTACTTGTTTGAATGATCCATATCCACCACCAGACATAAGGAAATCTTTTCCTGACATTGCATTAAAGCTCATCACATATTAGTGGCGAATCATAGCATACACTTATCGGTTAATACCTGTCGTGCATTAAGTATCCTTCTTGACACTTTGAAGATGTTAAAATTTAAACATAAATAATTATTATCATTTATCCCATTATTGTAAAGATATTTCGTGAAATTATAAACGTATTATGTTTCTGGATTCCCCGGTCAAGCCGGGGAATGACATTTTTTACTTTTCTACCTTAATGAGCATCGCGTCTCCCTGCGCATGCCCCGAACAAATACCGCAGACGCCCCAGCCGCCGCCGCGCCGCTTTAATTCATAACCCAACGTCATGGCTATTCTGGCACCGGTCGCCCCGATGGGGTGGCCAAAGGCAACCGCCCCGCCGTTGACATTCACCTTTTTGAACATCTCTTCTTTAGTCATACCCAAAATAGAACGGCAACTGACCAGCACCACCGCGGCAAAGGCTTCGTTGATTTCGATCACATCCATCTGATCGAGCGTCAGATCATTTTGTTCCAGAATCTTTTTAATGGCTAAACCCGGCACGGTCGCGATGTCTTTGGTCGGCTGCGAAACTTCGGCATAATCAACAATGGTAAAAATAGGTTTGAGACCCAGTTCATCGGCTTTTTCTTTGCTCATCAAAAGGCAAACGTCGCCGCCGTCATTGACGCCGGGGGCGTTCCCGGCGGTGACGCTTCCCGGCAATCCGGTCACGGTGCTTAGATGATTAAAAACCGGCGGAAGTTTTGCCAGACCTTCGAGTGTAGTCTCCGGCCTTGGCCCTTCGTCTTTATCAAAAACGATCACTTTTTTGCCCTGTTTGACTTCCATCGGAAAAATTTCAGCATCGAGTTTGCCCTCGTTCATCGCGCGGACGGCGTTCATCTGCGAATTCAGGGCCCATTCATCTTGTTCCTGTCGGGTAAAGCCGAATTCATCGGCCACTTCCGATCCATGAATGGCCATGTGCCGGTTGTAGAAGGCATCCCACAAGCCATCATAAACCATCGAATCGACGACGCGGCCATTGGGCAAGCCCATCCTCGCGCCCCAGCGCATATCCGGCAGGACAAAGGGACAATTGCTCATGCTTTCCTGACCGCCGGCAATGCAGATATCGGCGCGTCCCAAGAGGATCATTTGAAAAGCAAGATCAATCGTCTTGATGCCCGAAGAACAAACTTTATTGATGGTGATGGAAGGCACGGATTCCGGCACTCCCGCCAGAATGGTAGCCTGACGTCCGGGAATCTGGCCGCAGCCTGCGGGAACAACCTGCCCCATAAATATATAGTCCACATCCGCAGGCTTTACCTTGCCTTCGGTGCGGCGCAGAACTTCTTTGATCGCCAGAGCGCCCAACTCCATTGCTGAAAAATCTTTCAGCGCTCCGCCCGAACGGCCGTAAGGCGTCCGGCAGGCTTCCACACAAACGACCTCCCGGAATTTTTTATGAGGATTTTTTATTTTTCGCCCCATTGTGCTGAAATCAGGCTTCCTTTCACCAAACTTGGCAATTGGCGCGTTCTTGTAAATCTCTGCTCTTGTTTTTTCCAACTTCTGCGGCACTTTAGCCATACAAATTCCATCCCCCTTTTCTGCTTTATCGCTGACGATAATTTAGTGGTAAAATTAACCGCTTTTGAATCACGGATATGAACCCCAAAACAAGCTTTGGAAACATTTCGCAGCAAGCTGCGGGGTATTGTACCCTCCGCTTCGCGGGATTGTTCAACTTACCAATTCCAATACGCTTCGCTTTCGGAATTGGAGTTTCACAATAAATTTCTGTTTGTTTTTTTGCATAGAGTATTTGTAAAGTCAACTATTTTGGTTCAGGCATCAAATGGCTTGAAATCACGGATATGAGGCCCAAAGCTTACTTTGATCCTCATATCCTCCGCTTTGCGGGATAATTCGACCTGCAAGCTTCAGCTTGTGACCTTCAGGTTATGCATTATGTTTCTAAAGCTTGGGTCTCATTAACTTACCAATTTTCCTACACTTTGTTATGAAAATTGGAGTTTCACAAATATAAGAAGAAATTGACGATTACTCCACCAAGCAGGGTGATAGTTATCCAAAACAATAAGGTTGACGCAGGTAAAATTATATTATACGATTTACAATAAGTTCCAAAGTGGTAGTTTTCGCCATTGTGACGAGAACTATCCAGAGGTTTGGTATCAGTTAAAATTAAGGGAGGCAACACCATGTTTGAAGGACTTTTGCAGCCTATGCACCTCATATTGATCCTGATTATAGTTTTGATTATCTTTGGCCCCGGTAAACTGCCGGAATTAGGATCCTCAATAGGTAAAGCGATCAGAGGGTTTAAGCAGGCAATGAATGAACCGGAGAAAAAATCTGAAGAGGAAGCAAAGAAGATTGAAAATAAAGCTAAAGAATAGGATCAATTAAATTCCTTAATGAATAAACGTTTAACTTTCAGGATTCTCTTCTTACTCCTGTTAATCATCTTATCAGTTTATGTATTCATCCACTTTGATCTGTTTCTATTTTTCAAAGACAGATACAAATTACTGAATTTTATTAAGTCATACCACCCTTACGACGAACTCATCTTCATTTTTCTCCAGATCGTACAAGTTGTGGCCGCACCGATTCCGGGAGAACTGACAGGTCTTATCGGCGGTTATCTTTACGGACCTTTTTGGGGAACTGTTTATTCGACAATCGGACTTACGCTCGGTTCCTGGATTGCTTTCATGCTGGCACGCTTTTTCGGCGAACCGCTTCTGGAAAACGTAGTCAAAAAAGAGGTCTTTGAAAAATTTGATCACTTCATGGAACATCAGGGCATTGGGGTATCTTTAATTCTCTTTCTTGTTCCGGGATTCCCCAAGGATTATTTATGTTACATCATGGGTGTCAGTCTCATCCCCACATGGACATTCATCATAGTTTCCACAATCGGCCGCCTGCTGGGCACCATAATGCTTTCCTTCACCGGATACTATGCCGGCAATGGACAATATCTATTTTTAACCTGCCTTACAGGAGCAGGTGTAATCATTTTTATCGTCGTCTATTACTATCACGATAAAATACTGGAAATGTTGAAAAGGAGAAAGAAATAACAGGAGGAAAAAATTATTCCACCATTCGACAAATTAAAATTTATAATCAAAGATTTGCGCTAAATCGTTCACTTATACCATTTCTAAATCAAAGNNGGCGACGAGGCGTATTGTACACGCGTGACCTTCAGGTTATACGTTGAGGAAACCGACGACGCTGCCAACAAAGATAGCGCTTTGATTTAGAATTGGTATTAATAGTTTTATATTTGTCTCTTATCCACTACCCGCGCAATTTTCCCTTTATGCCGCAAGATACTTTTGGACTCAACCAATTTAACCTCAACATTAATGCCTGTTACCGATCCGATGCGCTTTTTAATTGTTTCCAGAAAAGATCTCTGTTTTTGCAGTTCCAGAGAAAAGATTTTATCCGTAACTTCAATAATCAACTCCAGGCTGTCCATTGCTCCCTTTCTTTCCACGACAAGCTGATAAGGTGTTTCACCCTGCGCGACACTGAAAAGCGCATCCTCGATCTGCGAAGGAAAAACATTTACGCCTCTGATGATGAGCATATCGTCGGAACGCCGCATTATTTTTTTCATGCGCACTAAAGTTCTGCCGCATTCACATTGACCATAGTCGAGGCTGGTAATATCCCCTGTCCGGTAGCGAATCATGGGAAAGGCTTCTTTGGTAAGTGTAGTAAGCACCAGTTCACCCTCGCTTCCGGACGGCAATACCGCTCCTGTTTCGGGATCAATAATCTCCGGAATGAACGCGTCTTCATAAATATGCAAACCTTTTTTACACGAACATTCACCGGCAACACCGGGACCAATTACCTCGGAAAGACCGTAATTGTCAGTCGCGCTCAACAATAGCCTGCTTTCAATTTCGTTGCGCATCTTCTCCGACCATGACTCTCCGCCAAAAAGCCCAAATTTCAACGAAAGCGATTTAGGATCAACGCCAAGCTGTTCAATGCGATCAGCCAGAGCGATCGCGTAGCTGGGTGTGCTGACCAATACCGTCGTTTTATAATCCTGCATAATCATGATTTGCTTTTCCGTGTTTCCGGTGCCCATTGGAATTACCGACGCGCCAATGGTTTCCGCGCCATAATGCACGCCGAAAGCTCCGGTGAAAAGACCGTAATGGAAAGCTATCTGCACCACATCGTCATGAGTTACTCCGGCGGCAGTCATAAAACGCGCCACCAGATTAGACCATATTTTTATATCATTTTTCGTATAACCCATTACTATCGGTTTGCTGGTGGTCCCGGAGGAAGAATGAATACGGACAACTTCCCGCAGAGGNNAGCGGAAGTTTTGTCAAATCCGACAAAGAACAAATATCTTCCGGGATAATACCAAGTTCATTAAATATTTTCCGGTAATGGGTCACATTTTTGTGAACTCTATTGATTATGGCCTGAAGTCTTTCCAGTTGCAGTTGCTCGAGTTCATCCCGTGACATGCACTCATGAGTTTTGTCCCAGATATTCATAAATAAACCCTCCGGTTAATTCAAGCTGTTGAAAAACACCTGTGGGGTGGAACCGCTTCGCTTGTTCCACCCTACAAAACTTATCTTTCCCATATCTCTTTCTTATCTTTACCGAGATATGCCCGTTGAACGTCTTTATTTTCTAATAAATCGGCGGCTGTACCTTCTAGAATCAACCGGCCGTTTTCCAGCACATAGCCGCGATTAGCCATCTTGAGGGCCGCCCGCGCGTTTTGTTCGACCAGAAGAATTGTTGTTTTCTTCTCCCGGGATAAATTTTCAATAACCCGAAAAATTTCCTGAGCCACCATGGGTGCAAGCCCCATGGAAGGCTCGTCGAGAAGCATCAATTTCGGTCTGGCCATGAACGCCCGGCCGATAGCGAGCATTTGCTGTTCACCGCCCGATAATGTTCCGGCAAGTTGCTTTCGCCTCTCTTTAAGAATAGGAAACAAAGCATATACCATCTCGCTGGTTTTTTTCACTTCAGATTTACCGCCGCCCAGTATCTTGTAGTGCAAATAGGCGCCTAATTCCAGATTATCCTCCACAGAAAGGGGTTTAAAAACCTGTCTCCCCTCCGGAACCTGGGAAACACCCATCTGGACAATTCGATGCGCGGCAAGATTATTTATGGGAACATTATTAAAAATAATCTGACCGCTGCGGGGAGGCACCATCCCGGACAAAGAATTAAGAAGCGTTGTCTTCCCGGCGCCATTAGCGCCAATAAGAGTGACTATCTCTCCTTCAGTCAGATGCAGAGAAACGTTTTTCAACGCCTGCGCCTGACCATAATAGGTATTTATATTTTTTATTTTTAACATAGCGACCTTGTAAAAAATCCATATGCAGTGGGGGCAACCTTAAATGAATGTTCCCCGCTATTTTCGCAATGACAAAGCCATCAATCCGATCCCAAATAAGCAGAGATCACAGCAGGGTTTTCCTGAATCTCTCGCGGCGTCCCTTCGGCCAGTTTTTCCCCCAGATTCAAAACAATGATGGAATCACAAATATCCATGACAAGTTCCATATCATGTTCCACGAGCGTCACCGTTATCCCGGATTTTCTGATCCTGCGGATGAGCAAGGCAAGCTCGGAGGTTTCCCTGCTGTTCAACCCCGCCGCCGGCTCGTCCATCAAAATAACCCGAGGTTCTACGGCCAGTGCCCGGGAAATTTCCAACAGCCTTCCCTTGCCAAAAGGTAAATTACCAGCCTGGATATCCGCCAAATCCGCCAGGCCGGTAAATTCCAGCCATTGCAAACTCTTTTCCTTAATATACTTTTCTTCTTTAATTTGGCCGGGCAATTTGAACGCACTGGAAAAAATACCGCTCTTACTCCCGGTGTGGAGTCCGACCATAACATTTTCCAGCACGGTCATTTGCCCGAACAGTTCCACATTTTGGAATGTTCGCACCAAACCAAGTCCGGCCAGCGCCTCCGGCGGGAAAAGTGAAATATTCTTTTCAGCAAAATAAACTTCTCCCGCTGTCTGGGTATAGAGGCCTGTTATGATATTGAACAGCGTGGTCTTCCCCGCTCCGTTAGGACCGATAACACCGGTTATTGACCCATCGGCCACGGAAAAGGAAACATCTTTCAGCGCGGTCAGCCCGCCGAATATCTTGGTTATGCCATTAAGTTTGAGCATTGTTGCTGGTCATTCCTTTTATTTTGGCGGCGGCAAATTCCGCTATTTCCTGAATACCGCTGATCAAGCCGCCGGGCATGAACATCGTCATTAAAATCAGCATTAATCCATAAATAATAATATCAAAATCCTGAAAAACGCGCAGAAATTCCGGCAGCATCGTTAAAATTGCCGCGCCCAGAAATGAGCCGTAAATGCTGCCGAGGCCGCCGATAACCACCATGGTAAGCAGTTCCACGGAAAAATTGAACCCGAAAGATGCCGGAGAAATAAAAGTCATGATATGGGCGTAGAGGCTTCCGGCAATAGCGGAAATAACGGCGGAAACCGTAAAAATCTGCACTTTTAAAATTCGGGCATTAACGCCCATGACGCGGGCGGCCACCTCCGAATCATGAATGGCTCTCAATGCCCGGCCGATTCTCGATTGGGATAAATTGATCGATAACAACATGACTACCAGAGTGAAAAGCCAAACCAAATAATAATTATTCAGATCATTATCAAAAATCAATGAACCGATATGAAGATTAGGTATGCCGGATAATCCTGATGGGCCTCCGGTTAAGCCAACCGTTTCGTTAAAAATAATATACATGATAATACCGAAACCGAGTGTGGCCATCGCCAGATAATGTCCCTTCAGTTTTAAAATAGGAAAACCGATAACAAAAGCCAGCGCTCCGGCACAAACAGCAGCCAGAATGATGACGAAAAAAGGATCAACCGGAAATCTTGTCGTGATTATACCGGAAATATACGCACCCAGGCCGAAGAAGGCGGCGTGACCGAGTGAAATCTGCCCGGCATATCCCATCAAGAGATTCAGCCCTATGGCCAGCATGGTGTTGATGCCGACGAAAACAAACACATTTAAAAGATAATTGCCCTTTAAAAAAAGCGGTGTCAACAGCACGGTTGCCGCAAAAATTAACAAAATCAGTATTTGGCGTTTTTTTTCCGTCATGATATTTAATCTCAATTTTCAGACCAGAACCATTTTCTGCTGAAAAATACCAGGGCCCCTGGAATTAAAACCTTTCCGTTTCCTTTTTCTTGAACAAGCCTTCCGGCCGGACAAAGAGTATCAACAACAAAATGATAAAGGCGATGGCATCTTTATAACTGGCAGAGATAAAACCGGCGCCCAAAGATTCCAATAAGCCCAGCAAAAGTCCGCCGAGCACAGTGCCCAAACCACTGCTCATTCCGCCGATAATCACCGCGCAAAAGCCTTTCAGGCCAAGCATGATACCCACATCATAGGAAGTCATGGTAAGCGGAGCAATGATTATCCCGGCCATCGAACCGATGGCCGAACTGATAACAAAGGAGAGCAAAACCATATTATTAACATTAATACCGACCAGACTTGCCGCCTGAGAATTATAAGAGCAGGCGCGCATGGCTTTGCCGACAATGCTGTAATTAAAAAATATTCTGCTGGCAATAATGATTAAAATAGTTACGGCAAAAATCCAGAGATGCTGGGGAAGGATAGTTGCGCCGGCGAGATAAAGAGGATCGTTACCCGAAAAAGCGGGCAGGGCATGAGTATCTTTTCCCCAGATAAGCATGGCCGCGCCGCGGATAAAAATGCTGGCGCCGATAGTAATGATAACCAGCCTAAGCGGCTTCGCATTCTTAAGCGGTCTGATGGCAAGACGTTCAAAAGAGATACCGACAATCGTCGAAATAAGAATGGCCAGAACTATTGCCGGCACGAGCGGCAGGGTTAAAACGGTAAGGAAAAAAAACGTTAACATTCCGCCGAGCATCACAAACTCGCCCTGAGCAAAGTTGATAATGCCGGTGGAATTATAAATAATGGCAAAGCCAAAACCAATCAGGGCGTAGATAGCGCCGTTAGAAAGGCCGGATAAGATATATTGAAATAATTGCCGGGAGCTGTCCATTTGTAATTCCAATTCTAAATCAAAGCGCTATTTTTGTTGGTAGAGCCTGCCTGGCGCATAACCTAATAACCTGAATAACCTAAAGGTCGCATGGGGTCATATGGGGTTACACGTGCCCGGGTTGTCGGCTTCGGGAACGTTTGTACAACGCGCCTCGTCGCCTCAATATCATCTTTGATTTAGAAATGGTATAAATTTATGTCGCGATTCTTCAATAAAATTAATGCGGCGCGGACGTCATTATCGCCCGCGCCGCTTATACAGTTTGACTAATTTATGTCATGAGATTACTATTTAATCAATTTCCAGTCGCCTTTTTCAATCTGTACCAAAACAAAAGCTTCACTGGTCAAACCGGCGTGATCCTGCGGAGAATAAGTGAAAGTTCCTCCGATACCGGCAAATTTTTTCGTTTTCTCAAGCTGATCACGAATTGCCGCAGGCGTGAAAGCTCCTTGTTCGATAGCTCTCTTTAACAGCATAACCGCATCCCCGGCATGGCCGCCAAAATGATCGCCTTCCACTTTATATTTTTCACGATATTTGTTTACATAATTAATCAGCGCTTTCTTTTGCGGATCGGACTTAGGCAACTGATCGGCAACTATGACACGCCCTGAAGGAAGAATGATTCCTTCTGCTCCCTCACCGGCAAGTTCAATAAATTTCTTGGAAGAAACACCGTGACTCATAAACAGAGGCAGCTTGATTCCCAGTTGTTTGGCGTTCCTGGCGACTGTAGCCGGACCGGGATTGGTTCCCCAGCAGATAATTGCCTGAGCTTCACTATCGCGGATTTTTGCTAACTGAACGGTCATATCCGTATCTTTCGGGCCATACGTTTCATCTGAAATTATCTCCATGCCGAATTCTTTAGACTGTAATTTAAGCTGTTCTCTTCCTGAAGAACCGAAACCATCCGAAACAGTAAGTATTGCTATTTTAGCAATTTTTTGTTTCTGCAAATATTTATAAATTTTTGTTACGGCAAGAACATCGTTTTGCGCTGTTTTAAATACCCATTTTTTTACCGGGTCGGTTATTTTAATTCCCGCTGCGCAGGAGATCATCGGTATTTCAGCTTTTTCGACTACGGGAATTACCGCCATGCTGTCACCTGTAGTGCTGGGACCAATGATAGCGACAACTTTATCATCTTTAATCAGTTTGTTAACAGCTTGCACAGCCTTGGTGGCATCGCCCTGAGTATCATAGACGATAAGTTCCAGTTTACGCCCTTTTATTCCACCGGCTTTGTTTATATCCGCCACAATCATTTCCGCTGTATTGCGTTCCGGTTCACCGAGAAATGAAGCGGGCCCGGATACGGAAAATAAAGCGCCGATTTTTACGGGAGGAGCGGCAAAAACTGCTCCGGCCATCAAAAAGCTGAAAAACAACACAAAAATAATTCTAAAAATATTTCTTGACATACATACCTCCTTTAAGAATTTAGTCACTAATAAATCTTCAAAAGTTAATAAAAGCCTCGGATTTTTTTCTGCCCGTGGTTTTTAATACGATCTATTTTAGAGTCGTCTCAGCGATGAGCAGATCTAGACAGGACAACTTAATACCATTTCGATTTCAAAGGACAACGCGGCGGCAAGGAGAAGGCTCCGCAGGCGTATGTGAAAATACGTTGAGGAAGCCGACGACGATGCCAACAAAGTTAGCCAAAGAAAGCAAATTGGTATAATAACCATAATATCTAGTGTTCAATGCGCATTTTACCTTGTGGATGCTTCTGCTAACCAATTGCCGCAAACTTCTTAATATTTATGCTGATTTGTAAATCATAGATAAAACTTCATGTCAAACAAAAAATGAAAGGATTGGGAAACGATATCCTGATGGCTTTTTGTATGGCCATATCCATATGACGCAAGCCGCATAAATACTGTAAGCCGCAAAAACCCGGCTGAGTTTAGCCTCCTCCCATCTCGCACGAAGCAACTGAATAATGACAAATAATGTAAAAATTACTATATTGAGAATGGAAAACCGCCAGATAGTAACAGCGAGAGCAGTAAGAATTTCTCCCAAATATACAGGATGCCTGATCCAGCGATAGGGGCCGTTAGTTATTAAGGCACGCGCCTCGACGGTAATACTAAAAGAATAACGTAACGTCCACAAGCTCCAGATTGTAAGCGCCATGGCAGCAGTCATCCAGTAAAAAATGATATATATAATCAACCAATTACCGTCCATTAAAGGGTTGGGCGGCGATGAAAGCAGGGCAAAAGGGAGAACTCCTCCGATCAACGGAATGATAATTTCTTTTAATCCTCTTGATCTCTCGATAGGATCAATCCGAATAGCATAACTGACGAGAAAAACTACGTAGATAAGTGTTTCTGTCACCCACAAAGGCTTTACAAGATAGTATCTATATAAACTAATTCGGTGAACCAGAAAAATAATGAGAATAACAATAATGCCGATCCGGATTAGCCGGTGCAAAAAGTGTGCGGAAAAAAAATTTTCCAACCACCCGAAGGGATCAAATTCTTTCATTTATATCTCTGGATAATTTCATAGATAATACTGAGCCACAAGTCTATTATCTTACCTACATGCTTAGGATAAAGAATGAAAGAACAATGCCATAGCAATTTCTAATAGATTTCCTGACCAAAACATTATTGGTGTCCGACTAAGGTTCTTCCAGCTCGACAGGCGTTTTATCCTCGAGCAGGACTTCAGCAGAGGCGCCCGGCAAGTCCTGAACGTTGCGCAACTTTCTCTGAATCGCCCGCGATCTTTTCCGCACATCATCCATAGAGTCTGTTGCATTCACCAGTTTTTTATGGACGGCATCCAATAGATCGCCAAATCTGCCAAATTCTGTTTTGACTTCGCCCAGCACTTTCCAGACTTCGCTGGAGCGTTGCTGAATCGCCAGAGAGCGGAAGCCCATTTGCAGGCTGTTTAAGATAGCGGCAAAAGTGGTAGGTCCTGTAACAACAATATGATATTCACGTTGCAACAACTGTACTAAAGCTGTTCGGCGAATGACCTCGGCATAAAGACCTTCGGACGGCAAAAACATAATGCCGAAATCCGTGGTTTTGGGCGGAGCCAGATACTTTTGAGATATATCTCTGGCCGCCTTTTTAATACTTGTTTCCAGTTGTCTTACAGCATCATCAGCGGCAGTTACATCCGCCCGCTCCTGCGCTTCTAAAAGTCTTTGATAATCTTCCACCGGAAATTTTGCGTCAACCGGAATCCACAGCGGATCGGCATTGGCGTCCCCCTGCCCGGGAAGCTTGATGGCAAATTCGACAAAATCATTGCTGTGCTCGTTGATTTTCACGTTCTTTGCGTATTGTTCCGGCGACAGAATTTCTTCCAAAAGCGCGCCCAATTGCACCTCTCCCCAGGTGCCGCGCGATTTAACATTGGTCAGCACCTTCTTCAAATCGCCGACTCCCGCCGCCAGGTTGCGCATGTCGCCCAAGCCCTGATGCACCTGCTCTAGCCGCTCGGAAACCTGCTTGAAAGATTCACCCAACCTTTTCTCCAGCGTACTCTGTAATTTTTCATCAACTGTTTCCCGCATCCGGTCGAGCTGGCGTGTATTGTCTTCCTGAATTTGTTTGAGCCTGGCATCCACTACCTGCCGCACCGCTTCCAGCTTTTGTTCGTTAGTTGTGGTGAGTAAAGACAACCGGGCGGCAAAGCCTTCCAATTGATTACGCTGCAGGTCGGCAATTTCAGCCATGTGCGCTTGCACGGAATCTCCGAAAGACTTGAGCGAACCGGCTAATTCCGTTCTTTCCTGCTGGGCTTGCGTCTGCATTTCGGCGCGAAACATGGCAATCTCATCCCGCACCGAGCGATCGATTCTTTCCTGAAAATTTTGTAACATATCCAATTTGTTGATAAGCGGTGTAAGATCAACAAAATCTCTCCCCGCCCGCAGATACAGCAGAACAAAGCCGATGGGCAGCAGGATTAGAATTATTACAATCAGAATTAATTCCATGTTTTCTCCGCAATCAGTTGGATAAAATTTATCACGCCTTGCCAATACCCTGAAAATTACGGCTGAATATATCGGTTAAAAGATGGAAGTGTCAAGTAAAATGAAGGTAATACCAATTAGCTATCGGACATTAAAAGATTGATTTACAGGGCATAATACCAAGTAAGCTTTCAAAAATTCATATTTAACTTTTTGAAAGCAACTTGGTATAAACTAAAAACAGGCATAACCGGCAAATCAGAGTATAATGCTTTGTAATTTAAGGAAAATGTCTTGAAACGATGATTTAGAATTGGAATAATTAGAAAATGTCTGTCACACTTTTGGGGGAAAATTGTATAAGTTATATGAAAAGAAAAATAACTTTTAAAGAGAGTTATTAAGGTATGCATAATCCATTTCAGGAAAAGATCGAAGAGCACGAAAGCGATGTTGATTATATAAAGCGTGCGCTGGAAGGTGATGCGGCGGCATTGGAGGCGCTTATCCTGCGTCACCAATCCTGGATTTTTAATATCGCCCTGAATATGACCGGAAACATCCACCGGGCCGAAGATATAACGCAGGAGATTTTGATCAAAACCATTGCCAAGCTCTCGACTTACGATCAGAAAAAGGCCGCGTTTAGAACCTGGTTATACCGGATTGTTGTTAATCATGTCATCAACATGAAGGAGAGCAAAAAGGAACAGTTCTTTGCCGCTTACGCGGAAAACCTTGATTTTGCCACGTTTAGCCTTAACCTGCCCGATACAAAAAAGCATGCCCCAATGCGTGATAAAGAAATCATCGATGAAACCAAGAACTACTGCACGTTATGCATACTTCTGTGTCTGACTCGAATGGAGCGGATGGTGCTGATTCTGGGAGCAATCTTTGATGTTACTGATCGCATCGGGGCGGAAATTTGCGATATCTCGCGGGCAAACTTCCGTAAAATCTTATCAAGATCGCGCAAAAAAGTTGCCGATTATTTTCAAAACAATTGCAGCCTTTTTGATGAACACAATCCCTGCAAATGCAGCGAACAGGTGAGTTACCTGATACAATTAGGCATGATAAAGCCTGGCGATATGAACATTAAACACGACTCAATGGGGACAATCCGAACTGTTCTGGGAAAGACCATCATCGATATAGAAAATTCATATTCCGAATTTCTTAAACTTTATCAGGAACAGCCGTTTTTTAAGGGGCCGGATATGGTTAGCTGGCTGAAAGATTTTAGTGAGACCCAAGTTTCAGAAACGCAGTGCACTGAAACTTGCAGGACGAACTATCCCGCAAAGCGGGGATACAAACTTAGGAGGGATAAATGATTAATCAGGAATTGGTTTCCCCATGCGGTCTTTATTGCGGTGTCTGCGGCATCTATTGCGCGACAGCAAGCGGCGATGAGCCTTTAAAAGAAAAACTGGCCAAAGCTTATGGAGATACTCCCGATAAAATAAGCTGCCGAGGCTGCCTCTCCGATTCGGTTTACTGGTATTGTAAAGTTTGCCCAGTTAAAAGTTGCACTCTGGGAAAAGGATATAGCGGCTGTCATCAATGCGCTGATTTCCCTTGTGACAAGATAGAAAATTTCCCTGTGCCGGAAGGCAAGAAAAATATTCTGCGTGCCATCCCAATATGGAAAGAACTGGGGACGGAAGCGTTTATTAAAGGCGAAGAAAAACTTTTTGCATGCGATAATTGCGGCACGCAGCTTTTTCGTGGGGCCAGAAAATGCCGTAAGTGCGGCACAGTAAAAGGATAAGAAATATTTGCGGTAAGGGCTTAACACACGACTCACCCGGAGCCGGTTCTTTCGGCGGTCGGGTACAACCATTTGTTTGGCGCCACTTTCCCCCTAAGCGAACACACCCGGATGCCTGGAGTTACATCAAATGCCTTAGCCGACTCCTTATATTCATCCGGCGACAGTTCATAGAGCGCTCTATGCTGTTTGTTGTCTTGCGCCAGGACCGTGTTCGTAAAGCCAGCATTCTTCAAGAGGCGTTCTCCCATATTGGTGTGTGCGTATGCAAACAGCATTCTGCCGTCTTTTGCCGGAAAAGTGCTGATAATAAACTCGATGCACTTCAAAATGATGATGTCTCGTGCGACGATATGGTTATATGTTCTCTGCTGCGGGTTCTCCATAATAGATGCGATGTAGATTTTTTTAGCATCGGCGTTATACTCGAACGGAACGATTGAGTCGCTTGTTAGGTCGCGCTCATGAAGCCTTCCGTTGAGTAAGCCTGTTGCTGCTTCCTCTGTCAAAGGAAAGATGTCGAAAAAACCAAGAAGTTGATTACAATCATCTGTTATAGCCGTGAATACCGCCGGATTCTTCTGTCGCCATCTCTTGTAGTCCTTATATTGTATGCACCGCTTGTCAAGACCTCTTCGTACGATTTTGTTCGCCTGGAGTGCGATCGATTCATCATCTCTGGATGCATACTTCACTGCTTCGAGTGCCCGTCTGACTGTTAGAGAAACGGAACCGACCTCATTGCCTGTACAGTTCCTTTTCCCGAAAGGTGCAATCCTGTCTCTCACCTCCAACCACGCGATAGTAGTACACACAATGGCACAAAGAGAAGTGATGAAAGCCATTACTTCCAAAGTTGTAGCGATGCCAAAGCAGGTCTTGATTGCGATCAAGAACGTCACTGTTCCGGCGAAGTATGCGCACGATTTCTTGATAAATTCAGTCATTGCACTCGCAGACCATGTATTTGGCTGAGCAGCCATATGAAATCAATTTCAAATCCAGGGAGTGGTTCTGCACAACCTTAAACCCAAATCGGCTCCACAAGGTGTCGGTGCCATAAACGGATACAAGCGCAAGCCGAGTAATACCCATCTCACGCGCAACACCCTTGACATAGTCCACATATCGGCCAGATGCACCTCGTCCCCTCGCCTCAGGAAGAACTACGACATCGTGAAGGTACATGCATTCCGACGCTTCTGGAAGCTTGTGAAGAAATTCATCAAGAGGAGGGATGGAGTAGTGCATCCAGGGGTGTGAAATTCCGTAGCCGACAATATTCTTTTCTGAAACGAGTTTCTGGCACCCTGCGGGAAAGAGCCGGACCTTCTCTTCAAACACCTCTGGGCGCTCGGGCAGAGTCGTGTGCACAATATCTGCGATATGATTGACATAAGGGAGATCCTCGACAAGAAGTTGATACCAATCAGCCATTTTGTTCAAATTCCTTCTTAAGATTGGCCACAGTGCGCAAGACAATTCATATATTCCGTCCTAACGAATAAATCAGCCGGAGCGGCTTTAGCGGCTTGTCAGCATTTATTCATGGTCGCAGCCATTTCACCCGACGTTCTTCAAAGCGTTTTAATGCAGGAGACAACGTAACATGGTTAATATTATGATTTTCTAAAACTTTTGTAGTTATAAGTTCAGAAAGTACCATCAGCAGTTGTCTAGGATTACCTTCTGTAGTTTTATGAAGTAGTGTTGACGCATTTTTTTCAATAGATAGTTTTCCAATGCCAGAGCGTTTCTGGTAAAACTCTTGTATAAAATTTTCTGGGATTCCATTAAGTTCTTCGATAACCTCAAAGCATTCTTCTGCTGCTAATGATAATTCGTCAGGTGCACCGCAACCAACGAATAAAAATTGCAAGCCTTTGTCCCGGAATATCGGAATGTTTTCTTTTATGAGAGCTGACTGCATCTCAAGTGGCAGCAGATTCGCTTCATCACAAATAGCAATTAACTTCGTAATTCCATGATTTTTCTTAAGCTCAGACTGAAATTCTTCCAGAAAAGCGAAATATTCAAATGGTAATAAATCACTGTTTTGTTGCTCAACTGTTGTGGTTTCACCTAGCTCCCCTTTTGCAATGGCAGATATTCCAGCTTTAGTTTCTCTCTGAAAAGTTCTTTTTAGAAAAGATAATCTTAGGGCACTATAAATTTGATAATATCGCTCTTCCACGCTGTTTGCTAAAATATCTCGCCCTTTTAGTTCAGCCCCTTTTATAAGTTCAGAGTAGCTTTTTTTTATTAGATTTGTCCATGCTGCAGCAACTAATTGCAGAAGTATTTGTGCCTTGATATGGGGGGCTGATTCCTTGGTAGAAGTAATAAATATGTCAAAAAGACTTACGAAAAAAGGAAGTGCATGACTGTTTTTTGCTTGAATATGTTGACAAATAAGTTTTGATAAAAATGTTTTCCCGACACCTCTTGGACCATAAATAAATACATTAGAGTCAGCATGAACAAGCTGTTCAGAAAAAAAATCAACCTCTCTGTTCCGATCTACTCGCAGACGATCAATATCAGACCATGTTTCATTTCTTGAGTTTAGTGACAACATATATTACCTCAGATGCTAACGAAAAATCAGCCGGAGCGACCCAGTGGGCCGCGATCGGCTTTAGCGGCTTGTTATGGCTTCATTCTATTTCTTTTCTCAATACCGTTATTTCTTTTCACGATTAAGTTATTTGCATATTCTGAATATTTTCTATTTTTTAAATTATTACGTGTTGTCGTAATTTGTTTGTAATGGCTATCAAAATCACGCTCAAATGTTGCAACAGAAATGATTAAATCGTGAACTATGTCTGCTATGCTTGAAATCAAACTAAGCTTGTATTGAAGTGATGGCAAATTTTCGAATTTTAATAGTTTGAATTTATCAGCTTCCACATCTGTTCCATTACTATTTAAAGGATAAATCCATTGACCGTGGGCTAACTTATTTCTAATTTCAATTACCGATCTTAAATCTTTGTCCAAGATATCAGAGATTACCGAATAACGTGCAAAAGCAGTGAAGGGAAGTGTGCTTTCTTTGAGCTGCGCAGAAGGAACTTTGTATTGTTTACGAAATGCAATTTCAACTGCTTTCTGCCAGTTCTCTAACTGCGTTGGTGGTGAAAGGATTAACTGCCGCTCTGCATCCAGAAAACCATTTGGTTCGAAAAGTAATTTATTGAGACGTGTTTCCGCCCAAGCCCCAAGAAGGAAAGAGTAAAGTCTTATAAAAGAATCTGTTGCGTGTTGATTTTCTTCAGCAATTGCCCGACGGGTTGATAAGGCCACGTTTTTAATTGCAATTTCAATAGAACGAAGGTTTGCAACATGGTGTTTATATAATTTTGAAATAGGCTGGGAAATAGCCATGATTTTCGATTCCTTATCGCCAAAAAGCACTTTTTGAATAATAAATGCTCTTTGGCGGTAGGGAATCGAACCCTACTAGACCCTCACCTTTCGATGAGTGAGTTTCCATTACTCCATCACCCCACTGATTGCATATTTTATTTTTCATAGTTGTTCAATATTTTATTACCATGATAAATATACGTATCCCGTTATATACTGGTTTGAAACAAAATCTGTTTTGGGAATGTTATGTTTCTACACGAATATTTATGTAAAATCAAATAATTATTATTAAAAGTTTATTTGCAAAAATGACCTAAATTGGTAAATATAAGGCAACAGAACGTTAATATTTATGCGCTCTGTTTGGCACATATTTGTAAGTTGCTTTATTGCGCCCTTTTGGATATAAACGCAACGTCTGCTTTATCAAACAGATCAAAATATCAGATTAATCAGGATATGTAATGGCCACTCGAATTGAAGTTGGTTTCAAAGAAGGTATTCGCGACGCGCTGGGAGAAAAGACCAGAAAGCGCATTATCGATAATCTGGCGCTAGCAGTCGCAAAAGTTGCCACCATCGAAGTATATACAGTTGCCGGAGAGCTTTCGGTTTTGGAATTGCAGGAAGCAGCCGAGGGACCGCTTTCTGATCCGGTCATTCAGGAATTCTCCATCAATTCCCCGCTCGCAAAAAAATTTGATTGGCTCATTGAAGTCGGCTTTCGTCCGGGTGTCACCGACAATGTTGGCAAAACCGCACGCGAAGCGATCACCTTATTACTGGGTGATAATATCGGCTCACGTAAAGTCAGTGTTTACACATCCCGACAATTTTTAATCAGCGGAAAAATTTCAAAGGCGGATGTGGAAAAAATCGCCTCCGGTCTTTTAGCCAACGATCTCATCGAACGCCATCAGGTCGTAGGCGTAAGTGATTTTGATTTTAGCCGAGGCCTACCTGCTTATATCCCACAGGTTCTGGGAAAAGACGAGCCGCAGGTAGCCCAAATCAATCTGGCGAAAGTGGATGCGCAGGGGCTTTTGAAAATCAGTCAGGAAAAACTTCTGGCCCTGAATCTCGAAGAGATGCAGAAGATTCAGGCTTATTATCAGAATCCGGTTGTGCTCAAAGCCCGTAAAAAATTCGGCCTTGATGAAAATACGACCGACGTGGAACTGGAATGTTTGGCGCAGACCTGGTCGGAACATTGCAAACATAAAATATTCAACAGCAAAATTGATTATACCGACGGGCGCAACAAATTAAAAATTGATTCGCTTTTTAAAAAATATATCAAAGGATCGACGACCAAAATCCGCAAGGCCAAAGGCAAGAATGATTTCTGCCTCTCTGTTTTTGTGGATAACGCCGGTGTTATTAAATTCAATGAAGATCACAATCTGGTCTTTAAAGTAGAGACGCACAATTCGCCATCCGCTCTCGATCCTTACGGCGGAGCGCTGACCGGCATTGTCGGCGTCAACCGTGATCCGTTCGGCACAGGCATGGGCGCGAAACTTATCTTCAATACCGATGTGTTTTGCTTTGCCTCGCCTTTCCATAAAAAGAAACTCCCGCCCCGCATTCTGCATCCCAGGCGTATTTATGAAGGCGTGCGCGAAGGCGTGGAGCACGGCGGCAACAAAAGCGGTATTCCCACGATCAACGGCAGCATTGTTTTTGATGAGCGGTATTTAGGCAAACCCCTGGTCTACTGCGGCACCGCCGGCATCATGCCCGCAAAGCTCAATGGCAAACCGACGCACGGCAAGGAAATAAAACCCGGCGATGTGATCATCATGACTGGCGGCCGAATCGGCAAAGACGGCATTCACGGCGCAACGTTTTCTTCTGAAGAACTGCACGAAGGGTCGCCAGTCACCGCCGTGCAAATTGGCGATCCGATCACCCAAAAGAAAATGACGGATTTCCTACTGGTAGCCCGCAACCGCGGCCTGTATCGGGCACTTACCGATAACGGAGCGGGCGGCCTTTCTTCATCTGTTGGTGAAATGGCGACGTATTCCGGCGGCTGTGAAATCGATTTGTCATTGGCGCCCTTGAAATACGCCGGACTTCAGCCTTGGGAAATTCTGGTATCGGAAGCGCAGGAGCGCATGTCGCTCGCTGTCGATCCGAAAAAAGTGGATGCGTTTATGGAATTGGCCCGCAAGATGGGCGTTGAAGCCACGGCTATGGGCAAATTTACCAAGTCGGGCAAATTCCATGTTCGCTATGGTGAAAAGACTGTGGCCTACCTGGATATGGAATTTCTGCACGAAGGTGTTCCGCAGATGAAACTGGCGGCCAAATGGAATGCGCCGAAAAACGCGGAGCCGACATTTACCGAGCCCGCCAACTTAGGAAATGCATTTGTCCGGATGCTTTCGCGATTGAATATCTGCTCCAAAGAAGCGGTGGTAAGGCAGTACGATCATGAAGTTCAGGGCGGCTCCGTGATCAAGCCTATGGTGGGCGCACAAAATGACGGCCCGTCGGACGCGGGCATCGTGCGGCCAATTCTGGATTCGATGGAAGGCGTGGTCGTGGCGCATGGCATCTGCCCGCGCTACAGCGATATCGATACCTACCATATGACCGCCTGCGCCATTGACGAAGCAGTCCGCAATGCCGTGGCGGTAGGCGCCGATCTGGATCATCTGGCAGGGCTGGATAATTTCTGCTGGTGCGATCCGGTTAAGTCCGCAAAAACGCCTGATGGCGAATACAAGCTCGCACAACTTGTGCGCTCGAATATAGCGATTTACGATTACACAACCGCCTTCGGTGTGCCCTGCATTTCCGGCAAAGACAGCATGAAGAACGACTACTCCATCGGCAAAACAAAAATCTCCGTGCCGCCGACGCTGCTTTACTCTGTTATCGGCAGGATCAAGGATGTACGTAAAGCAGTGACGATGGACGCCAAATGCCCGCAGGATCTGGTTTACGTTATCGGTGAGACTCTTGATGAACTGGGTGGCTCCGAATGGTTTGCCGAGCATGGTGGAGTAGGTAATAAAGTGCCGCAGGTGGATGTGAAAAAGGCGATTAAAAAATATCGCGCACTGCACAAGGCGATCCAGGCAGGCCTTGTGGCCTCTTGCCATGATTGTTCCGACGGAGGTTTGGGTGTGGCGCTGATCGAAACGGCGTTTGCCGGCGGCCTGGGCATGAACATCGATTTGAAGGATGTTCCTTACCGCGGCAAGAAAAGAAATGATTATATCTTATTTTCGGAGACGGCCAGCCGCTTTGTGGTGACCATCCATCCCAAAGATCAAAGCAAGTTTGAAATAATCATGGCCGGAAACGTTGTACGCGAAATAGGACTTGTCGCAAGTGATGGACTCTTCCAGATTACCGGACTCAATGGCAAACTGGTTATCAAGGAAAAAATCAGCAAACTCAAAGAAGCGTGGCAGAAGCCACTTAATTTTTAGACAGGATTTTATTTATGACCAGCAAGGTAAAAGCGATAGTACTGACCGGCAATGGCACCAACTGTGAAATGGAAATGGCGCATGCCTGCAAACTGGCCGGGGCCGACATGGTCGATATCGTCCATATCAGTGAATTGCTTTTCGGAGAGCGGCGCCTCTCTGACTATACTTTTTTGAATTTGCCGGGCGGTTTTTTGGACGGTGACGATCTGGGCTCGGCCAAAGCCGGGGCCAACCGCTTTTTGCACGCGCCCATTTCCGGCGCTAATGAAATGCTCATCGAAGAACTGCTTAAGTTTATTTCTGAAGGAAAATTAATTCTGGGCGTCTGCAACGGCTTTCAATTAATGGTTAAATTGGGATTGCTCCCAGCGCTAAACGGCAACTTCACTAAGCAATGCGCTACACTCACCTTTAACGATTCAGGACGTTTTGAAGACCGCTGGGTATATCTCCAAGCCAACGCAAAAAGCCCCTGTGTTTTCACCAAAGGCATTGATTTTGTCTATTATCCCGTAAGGCACGGCGAAGGAAAATTCGTTCCGGAAAGCAATGCCGTTTTGGAAGAAATAGAAAAGAAAAATTTGTACGCGCTTCAATACAGCACTGCTGAAGGCACGCCTGCAATGGACTATCCGGCCAATCCCAACGGTTCAATTCATGCTATTGCCGGTCTGTGCAATGAAACAGGCAGACTCTTTGGCCTGATGCCTCATCCCGAAGCTTTTCTGCACCGTACCAATCATCCCCGCTGGACACGAGAAAACCTGCCGGAAGAAGGGCAAGGTCTGGCAATTTTCCGCAACGCGATAAATTTTATCCGCAGTGCAGAGTTTTAATTCTATTTATAGATACTTATACCAAACGGTATTATTAAACCGCCCTAAACAGAACTTGACCTATAGTAAGTGTCAAGTCCCACGTCGCGTCGCTCCTGGGATAATTCGACTAAGCAATTTCAATGAACCTATAGTGACCTTTAGGTTATTCGTTTTTGAAATTGGAGTCTCATTAACAATCGATAACTTCGTGTAAGATTGATTTTCTTATTTTCTCAATTCATACAATATTTCAATCCGTAATAATCAAAAAACTGCTCGTATGAAACTTCC
>PLMV01000079.1 GCA_003141615.1 Syntrophaceae bacterium | reverse complement strand
TCCATTGTAAGCAGTCGCCAGAATTGAGGCTTACCATTGGTAATACCAAGTAGCTATCAAATATTAAAAGGTTGATTTACCGGGCATAATACCAAGTAAGCTTTCAAAAATTTATATATTATTTTTTGAAAGCAACTTGGTATAAGCAGTTTTAGAGCCACATCAAATCAACGACAGTCTCCCTTGCCTTTGGCCATTTCCAATAATTTACAATTTCCCAATTCACATGCTTTTTGCGCGTCGCGGCAACCGGAAATGTTATCATCCTGCTTTAGATAAACAAAAGCCCTGTTATTGTATGCGTCGGCATAACCCGGTTTGATTTCGATCGCTCTGCCATAATCCTTAATCGCCTGCCTGTAATTGCCGAGACCGTTATAGGCATTACCCCGGTTATTATATGCCTCTGCATAACCCGGTTTGATTTCGATCGCTCTGTTTAAATCCTCAATCGTCTGCCTGTAATTACCAAGGTGAGCATACGAAGTACCCTTGTTATTATAGGCATTTGCATAACCCGGTTTGATTTCGATCGCCCTGCCATAATCATCAATCGCCTGCCTGTAATTGCTAAGAGCGTCATAGGCAAGGCCTCTGTTATTATAAGCCTCTGCATGACCCGGGTTGATTTCGATCGCCCTGCTATAATCATCAATCGCCTGCCTGTAATTGCTAAGAGCGTTATAGGCAAGGCCTCTGTTATTATAGATAGGCCAATTATTATCAGTAACTTTCAAAGTATGATCATACAATGTAATATTGTCCTGCCAGTACCCGACTTGTGTCCATGTAATAACTGAAAGGCACAAAATGATCAATGCAGATGATGTCAAAAGTATTTCTTTCCGATAGCTCCATTTTTTCAAGAGATCCGGAACACCCCATGCCACCATGATGAATAACCCTATCAGGGGGATATAAGTGTATCGGTCCGCTATGGCCTGACCGCCAGCCTGCAATATACCAATGACAGGCACAAGCGTGCCTATATACCACAGCCAACCTGTTGCCAGATAAGGGGATCTCTTAACCATCTTGAAAACTGCCAGGGTGATGGCTATCAGCAGTAATACCGACCCCAAAACCTGCCAGGGCAGCAACACCCCCGGATGAGGATAAAAGACGGCGAGATTACTCGGCCAGATCATCTTCCCGACGTAAGCGCTATAGGAAATTAGGGCATTCCCGATACGAACACCCACGGGAACCGCTTCAATAGATGCAACAGTTCCTACTTTTTGTGCGGCGATATATGCTACGACACTTGAAACTAGTGCCAGGAAAAAAAGGGGGACTTTTTCCCAGAGTAGAGGATAGATCAATGACCATTTATATTCGGGATCGGCTGGTTTCTTTACTTCCAATGCTTCCTTCTCAAATACTTCAGTCTGGATTTTGTGATATGGTTTTATTTTCTGAAAACGCTGCAGGGGCCAGTAATCCAGAAGCAGCAGCACAAAAGGGAGGGTTACCAGCATGGGTTTCGCCATCAGGCCCAGGACAAAAAACAGAAGGACAAAGAAATATCTCCGCAATCCCCGATGTTCAACATAATAACTGTACGCTCCCATGGTGAGCATAAAGAAGAAAGTGGAAAGAACATCCTTGCGCTCTGTTATCCAGGCGACAGACTCTACATGGAGGGGATGTATCGCAAACAGACAGGCTACAAAGGCGCTTGGCCAGAGTTTCTCTGTCATCCGGTGGAATATAAGAAAAAGGAGTATGGTGTTTATAACATGGAAGAGAAGATTCATCAGGTGATAGCCTTGGGGATTGAGGCCAAAGATTTGATAGTCAAGCATTAATGACAGCCATGTTACCGGATGCCAATGGCCGCTTAACTCCACCAATTCAGAAGAAAAGGCCTGTATTATACTATTCCAATTCAGGCCGGATTGTACATAAGCATTTTCATACACGTAGACAGTATCATCAAAGTTGATAAAACCGCAGTCTTTGAGGGACCAAAATGTTATAATTGTTAGTATCGCCAGAGCCAGGCAAATCAAGATCGGAATCAAGTTTTTATGTTGGGCTGTTTCTGAGCTTAACATTCCTTGTGAAGCTGGCATTGTTTCTTTGTCTTTCGTTCAATCCAAATTTCGAAAACTCTTTAGAGGTGTTGACCTGCCCCAAATGCTTCTACCACAAGTTAAGTTAGAGTTCAGCAGTTTTTATTATTTCCGATTGAAATGTTATATGCTTTGCAAAATGAGAAAAACAACTTTTAAGGAAGTATGATTTACATTCCGGCTCTACATCTGCTAATCTACAATAGCCTCATAATTATATTTACAATGGCAAAATATCATAGTTACGCTTTCTTCTTTACCAATTGTTGTTAATCGAGTATTAGGCAACTTTCTGGATTCCCCAGTCGAGCTGGGGAATGACACCGTTTATATATTTTGTCGCCGGTGTGATAATAAAAATTTCACTCTTCTTCCAGCCCTTCAATAAACGCCAGAACATTTTTACCCAAAACGTTGTGGTTGTAACCGCCTTCCAAAATACCGAAACAGCCGCCGTTGTTGCGCCGGGAGGCATCCCGCGCCAGCTTGCCCATATATTTGTAGTCTTCGGTTTTCAAAAGGCCGCCCCAGTCGGCTTCATGATTATCAAAACCTGCCGATACGGCGATCATATCAGCATCTGTTTGCGCCAAATCATTCTGCACATTTTTCAAATATTCATTACGATCAGATGCTGTGGGATTAAGTATCGTCACATATCCCTTGCCGCTCAGGATATTCACATTGCCATCACCGAAATGCAGGTCGAAATCCAGAATGAATGCTTTTTTAATTTTTCCTTCACTTTTGAGTTTTTCCAGCGCGATGGCCATATTGTTAAAATAACAGAATCCCCAGGCGCTGCCCGAGGAAGCGTGATGGCCGGGCGGACGGATTACGGCAAAGCAGGGCTCGGTCAAGCCGATTTGCGCCGCTTTAATCGCCCCACCGGCGGCAAGCGCGGCAATGTCGTAAACACCTTCGCGTTCGACTGACTTTACATGCTCGGCAGTGTGCACTCTGAGAATATCTTCTCTGGAAGCCGGAAGAGGTGTGACAAAACTTACTTTGCCGCGCAGCGCCATTTCCACGGCCTGGATCCTTCCGGCAGCGGAAGCGGGGTCCGACGAATAAATTTCGTTATAATCTTCATGATAAACGACTTTCATTTAATCTTCCTTTGGAAATAGAGAGTTTAAAATTGTCACGGTTTCTTCTTCCCCCTTTTACTTGTGCCCTCGTGTGACCTTTAGGTTATCAGGTTAAACGAAGCAGGGAACCCCGGCGAATGCCTGGGCATCCACCAACTGCCGTTTAAATCAGTTCCTGATCTCAATCTCGTAACTGACGAACGCCTGTTCGGCAAGGTTGAGTGCCAGCGTATGAAGGTGCGTGGCGTCGGTAAATACCAGTGTGGCGCCCTTGACGATGGCATTTAATCTATGCATTCCTTCTTCTCCGTCCACAACGATCAGCCAGGTCCCTTGCGACAGCGCCGCGTAGGCCAGATGCCGCGAATCAGGGCTGAAGGCCGTAATTGAAACGCCATTGTAGAACTTTCCCTCTTTCCCGTCAACCACCACCCGCCACTTGCCGGCTTCCTGCGCCATGTAGGACATGTGCCGCGAATCTGGGCTAAACTGCGGCAGAGTAATCTTGTTATACGCAGCGCCTTCTACGCCGTCCTTAACGACCAGCCACTTGCTCCCTTTTTGCGCCCCGTAGGCAAGATGAACGGAGTCAGGACTGTAAATGGGGACAAGAATTGTATCATAATTAGCGCCGGCCTCGCCGTCCACCACCATAAACCCCTTGCCCTTCTCCGTAGCGGAATACGCTACATGCCTGGAATCGGGGCTGAAGCTCAGAAAACCCATCTGCTCGAAGGCCGGGTATTCCCGGCCGTCAATCACCATGATGTTCTTTTTGTTTCTTAACGCCAGGTAGGCGACGCGGGATGAGTCCGGACTGAAAATGGCGACGGCAACCCCATCGCAGCGCGAACCTTCCAGTCCGTTCACAACCATGAACCATTTGTCGCCCTTTTTGGCGGTGTACGCCAGTTTCCTGGAGTCAGGGCTGTAACTGCAGACGTTGATCTGATCATAGATCGCCCCGGCCTTTTCGTTTTCGACGAAAAAAAACTGATCGCCCTGACGGGCAACATAGCCCAGCCGGGATGAGTCCGGGCTGTATATCGGCGCCGAGATCAAATCATATTTCTTCCCCTTCTTGCCGTCCGCGACCATGAACACCTTTTTATCGCTCACCGCCACGTAGGCCACATGAGCGGAATCCGGACTGAACAGGGGACTGTTCAGTTTCCGGACAATACCGTCATATGCTTTTTCCTTTTTACCATCCACCACGACAAACTGCTGGTTGCCCTTTCTGGCCGCATAAGCCAGCCGGTGCGAATCCGGGCTGAAGACCGGCTTAAATACCGCATCGTATCCCTCGCTTATCCGGCCGTCACGGACGACGTGCCAATTTGCACCTTTTCTGGCGATGTAGGTTACGTGCGAAGAATCCGGGCTGAAGAGCGGGGTGTCTTTGCCGATATTGTCAAACTCGGGGGATATGCGGCCATTCTCGATGACGGCAAATTTATTGTTCTTGCGAGCCATATAAGCCATCCGGGTTGAATCGGGGCTTATCTTCAGGGAGGGAACATATATATCCCAGTCGGCTTGCATGTCGCCGAGAGAGATGATTTTTTCGACCAGCTTTGGCTCCGCCGCAGCGGCAAAGCCTGCGTAAATGATCAGTATAATCAGAATAAAAAACAATCCGAAAAAAATTCGCTTCATGGATAAACCCTCTTTTGAAAACATCAGTTATTACAGAAACAATTTTCCTTGGCCTAAATTCAACATAAGTAAGGGTGCGGGCAGTACGCCCGTCGTACACAAAGACAGGCACGGGAAGCGCCATCCTGCCTGTAAAACATGACCCGTACAAGTCTAAACTTCGAGCCCGGTTTTAGTGAGCCGCGATATCAACCCGGCCGTTGACTCTATTCCTCATCCCCGAAAGATAAATGGATCCGAATAAGCGACTACCGGCACTAGTCAAAGCGTTGTTGATGTCGAAGACTACGTCAGTCGCCAATAACTTTGCCGGCGAGCATATTCAGGGCTGCAAAAAGGGTTGTTGTCCCTTGGCGCTTGTAATAATGAGTTTGCTGTGCCGGGATGGCTGGACGTAATGGTAACAATGGCTGGCGGCGGTCCAATGTCTGAATTTGGCTTTTCTTATCCACGCACAAGACTAGTGTGCACTGATTTTAATTTTTCCAGTTGTTATATTCATACTCAGGTTGCTCAAGGAAACAGAACCGAGAACCTGATTCAGATTATCTTTTCTATTGCCAAGAGCCACGTCGGTACTCAGGTAGGCCATACTGACATTCAGGTTATTAAATTCTATGCTGACTGCGCCCGTGACAACCGGAAGAAGGTTAATATCTGTGCCGCCGGTTTGAGGGCACACCTCCTCAACCGTTACCCGACCTGCAATCGCCAGGTTTTTAATGACCAGGTTCCTCAAGCCTACATAACCGGCGTTCGTGAAATCGGACCCGAAAGAGTTGGTTCCCTTATAACCGTCAGGGTCTCCCCAGGACAGGGTGTTCAAGGTCAAAGAGGGAACCTTTAGACCAAAGCGGAGGCCCGCCGATTCCTCTGTGATGCTATAGATGTCCATATACCCGCCCGCATTCATCTTCAAGTCCTTCATGTAGAACGTGCCGAGAACATACTTGGTGCCGGAAAAATCCTTCTTATCGCCGAGCACAAAGGTCGTATCCAGGGACGACATACCGACATTCAGGTTATCAATTCCAACGTGGACAGACATGCCGCCGATATCATTCTTCGCCACGTCAATGGAGAGGGAACCGGATGCAGTCACGCCGGTGATACTAGTGTCTTTTAAGCCCACATAACCGGCGTTCGTGAAATCGGCCCCGAAAGAGTTGATTCCCTTATAACCGTCAGGGTCGCCCCAGGAGAAGGTGGCGAGGTCAATTCTGTCAACCGTTGCATCGAGTTGGACACCAACGCCCGTATGACCTTTAACCATGTACATTGTAACATAGCTGGTCCCGTTAACCTTCACTTTCAGACCGTCCAGATGGAGGGAACCGAGAAGTTGATCCTGGCAATGGGTACAATCCCCATCTGAGCAGCAGTCCACTGTCACGTTGATATCATCCCAGGAAGCCAATTCTGCTTCCTGCGATCCCAGGCCGATCCGGACATACATTGCGTCTGGCCCAAAGCCGCCGTCCCTTCCCGATTCAACTGTCAGCGGGGACAATACAGCCGAAGATTCATAATACAGATCCCCGACAGCCTTCAGGTTCTTATACCAATCATATCCGTAGTCATCGTGGACGGAAGCTAACATGGCCAAGTACTCGTCGGGCTCCCCTGTGCCCGGTATCGCGTAGCACGGGGATTCCTCGTCCGTAGGATCGGGGCATACGATCGTACCCGGCTGCCCCGTCAGGGAGGCGTTCGCCCGGGAAAGTTCAAAATCATTTACCTTATTAAATTGCGCAAAAGCCGGGGCAGGGAGGACGAAGAACAGAACCGCGATGACTAATAAGAAACATGGCAGAAAGTCTTTTTTTATCCGCATTTTCATCTCCCCCGTCCGCACGGAAACCTTCTCCGCGAAGGCGGCGCTCAGGGTTGAGACCGGTTTCTCGGTTACGGATGGGTTCATCCGGTCAAGTTCGTCCTTATCGACCCTCTTGAGTCCCGCAAATGCCGGGTATCAGGAGGACAAAAGAATAATAGAGAAATATACGACATAAATATACAGAAGAAAGGCACACTTGTAAATACTACTTTAGGCTGAGTTTAAACTGTTCCGTGTGAAAAGTAAAGAATACTCCTTTCGGCGTAGAGGATTATTCAGGCAGTAGCCCAAACTCAACCGCATAGGTCAAACACACTTTCACGGCAGGGTAAGGTTGTAGCGCACGAATTCTGGTCCGGGGAGGCGCTGCGCCAAGCTGCGGATGTGTTTCGGGTCGTCGAAGATCAGCGGCGGTAATCCGAGGAAGCCGGAGAACACGGTCTTCGCCTTTTGACCGTCAACGAGGACCCTCCATGTATCGCCCGCTCCACCGAGGCCGCTCACTCCAGCGAGGCAGGCCAGATGGGCCGAATCCGGACTCCAGACCGGCGAGGCCAACTGGGCATAAACCGAGCCTTCCTCCTTCCCGTCGCGCACGACTACCCACACGCCTCCCTTCTGCGCAAAATAGGCGATATGTTTATCGTCAGGGCTGAACACAGGCGAAATAACATTGTCGTAGGCCTTGCCCTCCTTCCCGTCCATCACGACCAGCCACCGTTCACCTTTTTGCGCCCGGAATCCCAGATGCTGGGAATCGGCGCTGAAGACCGGAATGTAAACCGTGTCATAAGGCTCGCCCACCTTGCCGTCCACGACCATGAATTGCTTCTTCCCGTCCCTGGCCGAATAGACACAATGTTTCGAATCAGGGCTGAAGGTCAGGTATTTGATCTCTTCAAAGGACCGCTCATTGTTGCCGTCCACGACCATGGAAGAAAGCTTGCCTTTCATAACCCCGTAGACGGTGCGACGCGAATCGGAACTAAAAGTGGCATTGCTGACCCGATCATAGGCGGGTCCTTTCTTCCCGTCTATGACCATGCGCCACTTTCCGTCTTCCACGAGCGAGTAAGCCAGACGCCTGGAGTCGGGGCTGAAGGAATAACCGCCCATCATTTCACTTGACGCCTCTTCCTTGCCGTCTACGAACATGAGCCATTTGTTTTCCAGCTTGGCCATGTAGGCATATCTCTTGGAGTCGGGGCTGAAGATGAAGTGCGACAACTCATCGTACTGCGGGCTGAGCTTCCCGTCTATAACCAGGATCAGCTTTTTATCTTTATAGACGACATAGCCCAGACGAGCAGAGTCGGGGCTGAAAAGCACACTGTCTTTCACCACGCCCGAGTATCCCGGTTTCTCCTTGCCGTCCACGACCATGGCAAACTCCAGCTTGTTCTTCTGCGCAATATAGGCGAGGTTCTTTGAATCCGGGCTGAAGAAAAGGGATGAACCGGCCTGGTAGGCGGCCTCTTCCTTTCCGTCCCGAACGACGTACCACTTGTCGCCCTTGACAACCCGATAGGCGACATGCGCACCGTCCGGGCTCAAAAACGGGGAGTCCTGGGAGATGCCGTCATAGGCCGCGCTCATCTTGCCGTCGAAAATCACGGCGAACTTCTTCTCCTTGCGGCAGACGTAGGCCAGGTGTTTCTCATCGGTACTGAATCTGATGGAAGACTGATAAGTCGTCCACTCCTTGGGCGGTCCGGCGAAGGGAACGATATCTTCCTTCATCTGTGCCTGCGCCGCAAAAAGAAAAGGCGACGCGAGCAGCATCACCGCCAAGATCCATGCCGATAGATTGAAAAATCCATGTTTCATTGTTTCTGTTTCCTCCTTTTACCCTTTGTAATTATCCTATGCACAGGATGTGTCAGCCGGTAGCCGTGGAGCCCATCTGGCAGGAGCCGGAGGCTCCTTTCCAAGACGCGACATCCCGCGATTGGCAGAAAGCATCCACCCTCCGGCGGAAGCCGGGGGCTTTCTGCAGCGGGATAACGGACGGTATAGCTCATTCCCATTGGTTGTTTTGTAGATGATGTTGGTGGAGTTTGTCAAGATGAATTTCTTGCTTTTGTTGTTGATCTTAAATTAAGGTTTGGGATTGATCTGGATTGCGAGGCGATGGACCTCAATACCGTCCAGTGCCAGCGGGCCGAAATCTGACCCTCCGAATTTCACGTCCTCCACGCGGAGGCTGCCTTCCATCGGAAGCTTGAGCTGCATATTCGTAACGCCCGAAGCGCTGGTTCCGATATCAACCTGCGCCGGACCGTCGGCGATATCGCCGATCTTAAAAGTCCCGCTGAACCCCCAAGGTTGGTAGGTATAGGGTCCTGGTGAAGGCTCCGGGCCACCATTGGGGTATCTAGGATCACCTGAAGCCGAACCGGCGAGGTGGATGCCGGTAAACGTTAGCGCATTTGTGGAAACAGGGGTATTGTAAGCAAATTGGGCAAAGTCGATATCGGTCTTTGCCTCCTGGTAAAAGTCCACCCCCCCGTAGGCGTGGGCGCCGATCAGCAGGCTGCTTTCGGTGCGCACCATGTTGCTGACATTAATCGTTCCCAAATCATGCACGATATAATCCGTGATATGATCAAGGTCACCATTTCCCGGATTATAATATCCCAGATCATTACTATAAGCTCCCGGTGAATACTCGTCAAAGTGTAAGTTAGCACTGAACGAGGAGGAGACCTGGGCTGGGTTCTGCAGGTACACGTAGGTACGCCCGGTAGAATTACTCGCAACATCAATGGTGATGGGATCGCCTGGCAGCGTCACGATGGAAAGTGACTTGACGATATTTTCAAACTCGATTCTGTTTTTATAACCAAGAGAAAGAATATCGTAATCGGTATCCTGGTACCAATGGGAACCAACAGTGATCTGGGCGGTGCCGGAAATTCCGATCGATACCCCGGAGCCACCACGGCAGGCAGCCAAGTCCCCGTCGCCCAGGATCGTCATTCCCGAAACGACCGGCGGCATGAGGAGCATGCATAAAAAAACGAGACCTGCTCTAAAAGTTTTCATCGTATCATTATCACTCATAATTTTGAGACCAAGCGAAATTACTTAAGAGAACCTGATCCCGATCACTCAAAAAACATGTGCCTGGCGGGGTTTTTAAGCCCCGCCAAGCCAAGGTCATGCACTGTACAATTTTCCGATTACGGCATCAATTAGTGGGCCGAAATCGAAATGTTGAAAGTAGGAACCGTAATAGATATATTAGATATACCAACTACGCCGATGTTCTCGGACAGATTAGCATTGGAGCTTACGTAATACGCAGGGGTGAAACTCGGGCCGTAAGAAGAACCAATTGTATTATTAGCTACATAATCAGTTGCGGCGCCGTTTGCACTGTTGATGTCTATATTGCAGACCATCGCATCAATCGTGATGGGGCTGGCAATCGATCCACTGATATTCACCATGGCTACACTGGTAGTTACGCTTTCGCCGATATCAATAACAAGGTTGATATCCCCGATGCCGATATGCATAGGTACTGGCCAGAATGCTACGTTGAGGTAACCGGGATCAGTGAAATCATTACCCATAGAGTTGGTTCCTACCCAACCGTCCAAATCGCCATAGGTGAAGGTGCCAAGGCCCAGAGCAATCTGCAGAGAACTAATATCAATCGTTACACCGGACTGGCCCGTTACTGCGGCGAGGTCCGCATCCGTCATGGTGGCTGCCATTGAAATGCAGGGAAGCATCAACAATGACAAAATTGCCAAAATTCCTAATACTTTCTTCATTTTTTTTCTCCTTAATTATGTAAAATGGTTTAAGTTATATACCCATCCCGCCGATAGTGCTTATCGAGTGCAAGTTGGGCGCCTCGCCTCATATGAGGATTCCTTCCTCACATTTTCCCTCTTTCTGCCGTGCATCACCTCCTATTTTTAATTTTTATTTTTTAGTCCTTTCCGCTTACGGATAAAGGGACGATTATTTTAGTTTATGGTGGCGCTCCCCCAGTGGAACGAAAAGCCGCCAGTGCTACTCAGGGTCAGGGAAAAACTGGTATTATTGGCGTTAATCGTCGTCGGCGGTGGAACCGAACCGAGCGAACTGATGATGTCGCGGTTAAACGTCGCCGAACCGCCGCTATACGTCACCGGCGTGCCATTGACCTTGACCGTGCCGGTTAAACTGCCGAAGTCGCTACTTAAACGATTGAAGTATGCACTGATGTCCCCCGTCAGATTTGTTGTCCCGATGCGCACATATTCCAGTTGGCGTGTCGCCGGATTGTCAACATCCGTGAACTGAGCTTGAATGTAGAGCCCTTTAAAGACGAGATCAGTGCTGGGACTTCCCAGGGAGACGGTTGTCCAGTCGTTGTCCCAGGATAATCCGTACGGACTTTTAGTGTAGTAGCCCATTTTCATCGAGTCAATTGTCGTGTAGGTGCTCAGGTTAACGCCGTTGAAATCGAGCGTGGCGAGTCCGGTGCCGTCCAGAGTGAATGAAGAGAAGCCTGTAGCGGAAACAGCGGCCATCTCCCCGTCGGAAAGCTCATGCATGCCGGCGGCGCAGAGCGATGGAGACAGAACGGCCACCCATGCCAGAAGGATAAAACCTGTCAGGAAAATGCCGATCTTTCGTGAAATCGCTTTATGCATCCTTGAGCCTCCTCCGCATTATTCAAAATCAACCTTGACTGCACTGTATCGAAAAACGGCGGGAATGTAAATACTCTCAAAGGGGTATTTCCCGCTTTTTGGGGAATTATCTGGAAAAATACTCCTTTAGCATGACTGAGCGTTGGAGTATTAATACAGAGAGCAGAATGCCGTATTATGCAAAAGTGGTGATGTTATATATCGATAACAGTGGGGATGTAAATACTACTTTAGGATGATTTTTAGGCTTTTTCGGCGGCAGAAGGAGAAATCACGAGTATAATACCCTCCGCTTCGCGGGATAACCCCGCGTCCCTGCCGACTACGTTGGCGGGATTGTTCCTCTTACGCTTCAAACTTCACTTCATTCGCTCTCAGCGAGAGTCACGATCGCTTCGCTCCTGGGATAATTCGACTAACGCTTCAAACTTCACTTCATTCGTTTTACCACGGCGCTACGCGCCTGGTATAATTCGTCCAGCAAGCTTCAGTCGCAGATGACCTTCAGGTTATGCACTTTGTTTCTGAAGCTTGGGTCTCATTATCAGCGAGTCTCATTACCATGGGTGATGATTTTTTAATTGCAGAAACGAATAAAGGCTGGTATGAAAATTTACAATTTATTTGTCATTCTTACAGGGTTTTAAAAATTTATTTGATGGTATTTATGGGGGGACACGGTATGAGTACATCGAGAGAGGCGGGTTGGTTTTACCGGCATTGCGGTATGGGGTTACTGTTAGCGGGTCTGTTTCTGTTCGCCGCGGTTTTATCCGGTTTTGTCCCTGAATGGGGGCCTTTATCGGCCATGGCTTCCGGAAAGGACGATGTGGCCTTAACGCCGGCGTCTATCCCCGATCTGGTGGAAAGGCTCAGTCCGACGGTTGTCAATATCTCGACGGCCAAGGTGATCAAAAACCCCCTGACGAAGCGTGATTTTAATCAGAAGGGTCTGGGATCCGGTTTCATCATTTCTGAGGACGGCTATATCTTCACCAACAATCACGTCGTGGATAAAGCCGACAAGATCAAGGTGAAACTGGCCGACGGAAAGGAATACGACGCCGAGATCAAGGGCAGGGACGCCAATACGGACCTGGCCCTCATTAAGATCACCGCGCCTGCGAAACTGCCGTATGCCCGTCTGGGCGATTCCGATCGATGCCGGATCGGCGAAGGGGTGATCGCCATCGGGAATCCTCTCGGTCTCGACCACACCGTCACGGCCGGAATCATCAGCGCCAAAGGCCGTGTGATCGGCGCCGGTCCCTATGACAATTTCATCCAGACGGACGCCTCGATCAATCCCGGCAACAGCGGCGGTCCCCTCTGTAATCTGGCCGGGGAGGTGGTGGGCATCAACACGGCCATCGTCGCGGGGGCGCAGGGCATCGGCTTTGCCATCCCCATCAATATGGCCAAGGCAATCCTCAGTGATCTGAAAACCAGCGGAAAAATAACCCGGGGCTGGCTGGGTGTGACCTCTCAGGATATCACGGACGACATGCGGCAGAGCCTCAAGCTCAAGGATCGCCAGGGCGTCCTGGTCGGCAACGTTTTCGCCGGCGACCCGGCGGATAAAGCGGGAATCAAAATTGGCGACGTCATCCTGGGAATTGCCGGCAAAACGGTCAAAGACGAACGGGAACTGGGGCAGATCGTGGCGACCCTCCACGTTGGCAGTAAAGTGGACATCAAGGTCTTCCGGGACGGCAAGGAGATGACCTTCCCCATCGTCATTGCGGAGCGAAAAGACGGGCAGGATCAGGCCTCAGGAAGCGGCGTGATAGAACAATTCGACATGACGGCCCAGGAGGTGACGCCGGAGATTGCCAGGTATTTCGCACTGCCGGAAAAAACCGGCGTCATCATCACGGACGTCAAGGCGGGGGGCCTGGCCGACGAAGCCGGCTTGAAACCCCGGGACATCATCCTGAAAGTCAATAATATCGAAATTTCCGATTTAAAGGAGTATGAGGCCGCCATGACCGCAGGCGACAAGGGCGATGCCCTATTGATGCTGATTCGTCGCGGCAAAGAAAATTTCTTCGTCACCATTAAAAAAGGAAAGGAAGAAAAAAAATAAAAAACGATTAATGCGTCATTTGGGAATGACGCATATATACAAAATCATCAGCTTTCGACCTCCTGCTTGTAACGGATGTAGAGAAGGACGGCTTCGACACGGTTGCGTATGCCTGTTTTTTCGAAGATGTTGCGGATATGCGTCTTGACGGTCTTGGCGCTCAGGAAAAGTTTTTGGGCAATTTCTTCGTTGGTCATGCTTTCGCTGATGAGCGCCATGACCTCCATTTCCCGCCGTGAAATGGCTTTCATTTGGGCCAATTGATTGCTGGTGGGAGATTTGAGCAGGAGCTTTTTATAGCTTTCCTGAATGAGTTCATCGAAGACCCGGCCGATCAGTTTGGTGCTCAGCCATAACTCGCCCCGGGCGACAACGCGGATGCATTTAATAATGTCGGCGTCAAGATGCTCTCTCAGTAAAAAACCGCGCGCTCCTCCCTTCATCATGGCTATCACATTTTCCTCGTTAAAGCGATCTCCGATGATGATGGCCCGCATGTCGGCGCATTTTCTCGTAAACTCCAGGATCGGCGGCAAAGACAGGGCTGCTGCTTCACGCAGGATGGCCCCGTCCACAACGATAATATCCAGCGGCGACCCGATCATTTTATTAATGAAGTCCTTGCCCTTGTCCAGGTCATGGACAACATCCCGCATAACGATGAACCCGTTGACTATGAGATCTTTTTCGCCGCGCAGGCAATTCAGTAATCGCTCCTCGGATGCTTCATCAGTGCACATTATAGCCAGCTTGATCATCTGTTGTCCCTCCGCTTTTTTCCGTCATTGGACCGGTTGCCGGACAGAAGCCCCTTCGCATCGGTGTATCTTATCGGCCAGGCGTTTCCTTAACTAAGCCTTTTTGCGTAGTCCGGTTTGAGAATAGCCAAATTTAAAATTATGTCAAGAGCTAATTGAAAAGACGAATTGCCTTCTTAAAACAGAAAATCCAAGAGTTGGAATACCAAGGAACCCGTACACAAGCGGGCTGAGGAGGAAATTAGGAGAAGAGACTCGAAATCACGGGTATGAAACCCTCCGCTGCGCGGGATTGTTCAACTTACCAATTCCGACGCGTGACCTTCAGGTTATACGCTTCGCTTTCGGAATTGGAGTTTCAACAATATCAATAATTTTCAGTCTATCCATCTGACAAACCCATCCCTTTCATAGCGTTGAAACGCTTTATCCAGCAATTGGGGATTTATTTCTACTTCGTCAAAATATCGGTTTGCCGCATCAATCAAATCTATACGAAAACTGCTGGCATTCAGAATGATGTAATTATTATGACTTACGGTAAGGTGCCTCTCCGGTTTATCGATAGTCAGTTCATACATTTTGTTTTTGATCGTAAACAGATGAACCAGGCCATTTCGCAGACTATCGTAAATGCCCTTGGCATTGTATCGACCCCGCGGCCGAAAATACTCGTTGATGAAGCCGACATAGGCCTGTCTGGACATTCCGAGCTCCCTGCTTTCGCCCCACCAGAAGCTTGATAGATAATCGATGCTGCAGGACATGAAGACAAAACCAATCAGCATGTCTTCCCTCGTGAAAGGAAACCTCTTGATGGGATCCAGGACCCAGTTATTGAAGTGAGGCCGAAAAGCCTGAAACCAAATACGCTTCCCATCAGGGATGTTCAAATATTCAGAAGCATTTTTCATGATCCCCTCATCATTATACACCTTGCGTTCCTGATAGGCACTTTAGCCCATCCGATGCCAGGGGAAACAACATTTCCCCACGAAAATCATTTGCCGTCGCACCGGGCCTGGAGAGCTGCAATATCTGACGGCGTCAGTTCAGAGGCATCCGGCTGCGTCAGTTTGTGCATGACGATCCGGGCGTGTCGTTGCGGCCAAGTCCAAGTGCGCGACCAGGTTGATGGGTCAATACCCGCACCAACTCGTCATAATTACCAAACTGATAGACCGTGATGGATTGTTTGCCGCCTTTCATGAAATACCGGCCTTCACAGAATTCCTTATCATAAACTTCGACACCTGTAAAGTCTGCCGACCAAATCTCTGCGAATCCCTTTAAGTAAAGGGCAGGAAGGTTTGTTCGAAAAATGTTGCCCCTGATAATATGGAATCACACATGCCGGATGACGTTTTCACCAATAGTAGATCTGGTTTAACGATATGATGTAAATCGACGCTTTCATTTCATATTGCAGACCGGCAAAGGGGTTGTAGATCATGTCCGTAAAGTTTGTAGAGTTGAAGTTCTTGCTTTGATTGAAGTTGACCTTGTACTCGGACGTTATATATCTGAATCCAAGATCAAGCGTGTCGGGATTGAGCATCTGGTGCAGGAGGTCGGAAAGCCCCTTGATTTTCCGGGGCGGCGCCTTCTTGCTTTCGTCGATGCCGATGCCGATGGAATAGATCTTCAGGTCCCCCAGGGGGAGCATACCGAAATAGTTAACCGTATTGGAGGTTGGCCGGTCCTCGTAACCCAGGCGCAGAGTGACAGGGCCGGAAGGGTTAAGCTCCAGGCCGTAAGATAAATGCACTTCGTTCTTGAAGCCGTTTTGAACTACCATCGCCCTGTTGCCTCCTGTATAGCCCATCAGCCTGGCCATTTGCAGAAGTGGCATGTCCCGGTCAAAGACGATTGTCTGGGTTTTCCAGGACTCCCAATCGGTCCAGTTGGCGTCCACGAGGAATTTGACGCGGGGGTGGGGCTGGAGCTTCATGCCAAATTGGACACGTTGGGGGTAGACGACATTGATAGACATGTTTCCCTCCATCTGGTCCGGACAGTGGATCGGCAGGCCGAGAATGGAGGCGGTAATGACGGTCAGCGGCGACGAACCTAACCAGTTGACTGTTCTCTGCATGCTGGGGCTGTATTGCCACGTGTATCTTCCTTTCATGTCGGCGTTGGCCTGGCTCTGATAGACGCCGCCGAAGGACAGCCAACTGAAGGGATCCCAAAGAAACCCGACGTTGTAGGAGGGGTTAAAAAGGTCTTGGGCGAAGAATTTCAGGCCGCCTACGTCCTCATAGGGGCTGAGGCCGCCGCCGAACCAGGGTGCGGGCAACGTCAGCTCCGAGAGAATCGGTATCTCCAGGCCTCGGGTGGCTTGCCCGAGAGCGCCCGTCATGGCCACCATGTCGTTCGGGGAACGCATCCGCGTTTCAAATCCCATGAAGGATAGTCCCGCGCCAAAGGACGCGCCGATGGAGAGGCTTTTTGTCACCCGGTAGGAGACGCCGGGCTCCAACACCAGGCGCATAAGGAATACACTCTTGCCGAGGAAGCGGTATGGGTCGTCGGCTTCGGTGTGTGTCCAGCCACCCGCGAAGGGCGCAACGAGGGCAAAGCCGTAGGCAAAGGGCGAGTCCTTTTCATGATGGACGATCCCGTTGTACGGCGCTACCAGAAAGGGGAGTTCGCCCACGAAGGGTAGCCACGTCAGTGGCGTGGTTTTACTGTCATGGCCAGCCGCGGGATCAATGCCATGATTGAACCAACCGCCGAAAGGCGCCCACAGTTTACCCGTGGCGGGGTCCGTTCCCTGGGTGAATTTCCCCTTGATCTCTAAGATGGGGATGTAGTTCAAACCCTGGTCGACTTCCGTCCCAGTGGTGCGATCCAACCCGGCGGGGTTGAAATGGACGGAGAAGGGCCCCTGAGGGTCTGCGGTGACGGTGTTGCCCAGCGACAGGCTCCGCGTATCGATGGCCATCTGCTCATTAATTCCAGCGGCCCCGTCGCGGGGAAGGAACAGGAGGATCCAAAGGAGAAGGATAAATCCGTATCGTTTTCGTTTCATAAGTAGTCCAATCATCAACGTATTGCTTAAATACCGAAAGGCACACGTAACAAGAAGGAAAAGTCCGGATCATTATTCGTCAATCCGATACTCAAGCCCAACGACAGCGTCGTTACCGGCGAAACGCGATAGCCAATCCCGACGGTGAGGGATCCTGTACTGAAGGCCGGCGTTGACGTTGGCGCAGCGTTCGTGAAATGATAGTCCGTGCTCATGATGTATCCGTACTGGAACGCGACGTTCATCGATAGAGCGTAGGAGATGGAGTAGGCCAAGCCGATGGCGGCATTGAAACCCATGCCCGGCTTAACATCATCCAGCATGGCGCCGCTTATGTTTTGGCTGAGGCCGTCACGCTCGAGATTATAGCTACAACTGATGGCGCCGAAGGCCATGGCCGGATCGATGGATTTGCTCATGTTCACGCCCAGAGAGACACCATACAGGCCGCCACCCGTCGGCAGGTCAGTGTCGCGGTTGATCTCGTAGGGGCTCCGGCCCGTAGGGAGAGTGGCCCCCATTGTAATAGCCGTGGTGGGCCAATCGCCGCTGTTTTTGAAGGGCTGGTAGGACAGATTCAGGGATATATCGCCCATGTCGCTGTTGTCCTTGGCCGTGGCGCTTCCCGTCTTGTCATAGACATAGACGAAGGGGACGTGGATGCCGGTGGTGACGTTCTTTAACAGGCCGTACTGAACGTCGATGGCGTTAGTGATCGTCTGGTTGGCGCGGGGCACGACGCTCGTGGCGGAGAGAATCGCGCTGGAGGAGACATACTGGTAGCCCAGGCTGTACTGCAGTTCGATTTTTCCCTTCTGCATCATGGTGTATTCCCGTCCTGCCGCCGTCAAAACTGCCTTTTCCTGCTCCGCCTTATCTTCCGTCGTACCGATAGTGATCTTCTCGCGGGTTCGACCCAACTCCCTCAGGATGTCCACCTGGTTCTGGAGGTCCTGGAGCTTCTGGTTAATATCCTTCGGCTCATTCGTAACCGTTTCTTTATTGACGGTTTTTTTCTGGATATTTTCACCACTCAGTTTTTGCGGTTCCTCGACTGTTTTGGGCGTGTCTTGTGCCTTCGTTTCCAATATTTTTTCATTTTTTTGTAAAGCTTCCGGAGAACTCTTTTCTGATTCCGCAAAATCAGCTGCTATCAGGATAGTCTGATTTTTCGTTGTTTTACCACCGGCGGGCGATACACGACCGGTCAAATCCTTCCCGATTCCCGCCTTATTATACCCGTGAGCTATGGCCTGCTTTTCCGAATTAAAATAGATCCGGTGATTCTTTTTGACCTTATTGTAACCGGGCATTCCGAACACAAGATAGCGTTTGGTAACTTTATTCCCGATAACGACCTTTTTGCGTTTCGTATCTTTATTCCTGACAACGACCTTTTGGCTGGAGACTGCTTCTTCCGGGGCAACAACAGTTGACGGGGTTTTATCGGCTGCCGCAACAATCACCGGCGAGGCGGTCCGGGTCTGTTGATCCTGCGTCCGGGTCAGTGTTTCGGCCAAAGCCGGTGCGATCACCAGCGAAGAGATAACCAAAAGGGTTATCAGGATTAAGCTTCTCTTCATGAAATGGTCTCCTCTGCCTTCAGATTTACAATGTCTACGGTTGCCCTGCTGTCGCCGGCGACAGGAAATATCCCCGTGGGCCGCCGTTGACAAAGGGCTGATCGATACCAATCGATAGTTCTCTAAAAAACATTAACCGTACTTCGCATTCTGTCATCCGCCAACTTTTTTACCGGATGTTCAATCTAATATTTGATTGGACGTTTAAAAAACGGCTATTGATACTCTCCCTGATTTTAATTTTCAAAAAAAAGTTTTCTTCGCAATAACCCTATACCAGAATCACTCTAACCAAATGATATATAATAATTTACAAAATAAACCTTAAGTCATGGTGCTTTTCGCATCGTTGGCGGTGCGTTGAAGGCGCGGTCAATGCGATAATTGTCCATCGTGCCGAAAGGCGGCGAAAAGGTGTTGAGGGCTTGGCGCGTGGCGTCTAGATCGATGAACCGCAGGTCCTCTTCTTTGAGCATGAGGGCGCTGTGGACGATATCGTGGTCGGTGACGACGAAAGCGACGTTGCGCTGCCACATCTTGCGGAACTGCTCCAAGGGGAAACTGATATCCCCCAGGTAAGGATCGGCCAGAAAGACGTGATCCTGGACGATTCCCCGGAAGACGCAGAAATGCTGGTAGCCGAAAATTTCCATCGGCACGATGCAGGGCTTGCCCAAGGCCCTGAGGTCCGCAATGTCCGCCTTGTAGCCCGTGCCATAATAGCCCAGCTTTTCCACGAAGCGCTTCATGTCCAGGAGCGAGAATGCCCGCAGTCGTTCGATCTGCTTCTTGTCGCCGTACTCGACGAGGCCATCGATAATCTGCTTTTCCGTTAATTTTTCCCCGAGATAATAGTTTAGCAGAGTGGCCAGGGCGGCAGAGCCGCAGGAATAATCGAATTGTTGTTTGACGATGTGGGCGGCGGTGAATTCGCTGCTGGTTTTGAGATTCTGATGGAGGGTGACAGGAACAGCCCGCGTTCCCGTGACGACGCTAACCTCGTTGCGCGGCACGCTCTGGAGCGGATAAAACGGATTCAGCAAACCAACGACAACAATGAGAAAACCGAAAAAAATGACCAAAAGAACTCCTTCGTTCACCCCCGCTGTCACAGGATGGTGGTGACCTCTTTCCGCATTCTTAATAGGCGCAGCGTCAAAAATGACGGATGCGTAAAATGTCTCGATTTGTCATTCCCTTGTGCCCTCGTGTGACCCCGCGTGACCTTCAGGTTATTCAGGTCATCAGGATATGAGGAGCGCAAGCGATGAAGAATCTTGTGCATGCTCAGATCCTTCACTAAAGCTCAGAATGACATCCCCCTCGTTTGGCGATCTCTCCCCTTTTATATGAAAAAGGAATTATACGTTGTTAAATATTCATAGTTATTCAAAATTCTCTGAATTATTATCGAAAAACGGCGGGAATGTAAATACTACTAAAGGGGTATTTTCCGCTTTTTGGACGACAATCAAGAAAAATAATCATTTTGTATGAGTGTTGGAATTAAAGGTGTTTAGGATTTTATCCTAAAGCCCTTTTTATTATCCAGTAATTCCATTTCTAAATCAAAGATGACATCGCGGCGGCAGTGAAACTTGAATTACAGTTACGCAGTGAACTGGAATTCATTAGTTGAACTGTCCCGCTTCAGCGGGACTAGGCAGAGGCGACAAGACGTATTGTATACGCGTGACCCCAAGTGACCTTCAGGTTATTCAGGTTATACGTTGAGGAAGCCGACAACGACGTCAACAAAGATAGCGCTTGATTTAGAATTGGAATAAAAACGCATTAACACGTGCTTTTTATCCGTTAGACATAAAAAAGGCGGATCACTTATGACCCGCCTTTCCCTGGATAGTTTAAAATTTAGTTAACCATTGTAACCGCTTCGCCTGGCGTTTGCAATGTAATCAGTTTTGTTCTTGTATCCCTTGGATGATGCATCAACTATTTTCCCATCAGAAGCGGTTCTTCTCCAGCGTCAACTACCTTTTCCGTTTTAATAAAACTATACTGCTTCTCTTTCATCCTTTAAGCGACTATGCCCCCAATGGGCTTATTCAACTGGAATCTTGATCTTTCAACCAAACGATCAAGCTTTTTACATCTATGTTTATTTTATCATGTAATTCTGAAAAATCAAGAAAAAAATCAACATATGGTGGTTTTTTATAAATATTACCACAATAAGCAGTAGTGGAGCCCCCTCCGGCTGGAACCGGGGGACTTCAAGTCGCGGGATTAATATTCGATTCTTAATCCGTTGACCGAGGGTTCAAATCTCTTACGGTCCATCATTGATAGCGATTCCGCAAAGAATCCCTTTTCTTTTTTGACACCGGCCGCTGCAATAATGTATAAGTAACGCTGTTAGGGAGACCATCATGAACGAAAAAGTCAGAAAAGCCATTTTCAAAAAGGTATCAGAGGAACCTTTCGCGAAAAAATTCGGACTGCAATTAATTGAAGTCCATGAGGGTTACGCCAAAGTGGAAATGGTTTTTACGCCTGATATGGAAAACATGTTCGGCATGGCGCACGGCGGCGCGATTTTCTCGCTGATTGACGCGGCTTTTGAAATTGCTTCCAACTCGCACGGCACTATGGCGGTCGCTCTCAACATGAACATCAATTATCTGGACTCACCGGAAAAAGGGGCGATGCTTACCGCCGAAGCCAGAGAAATAAACAGAACAAAAAAAACCGCCGCCTACAACATTATTGTGACGGACGATAAAAATAATCTTATTGCCTCCTGCCAGTCCATTGTTTATCGCATGGAAAAACCGCTGCCATTTTTGTAAGTAGCAACTAATTACACAGATAAACGCTTAAAAATAAGAACGGTTAAATACTTTTTTTATGTTATTCGATTACATTTGAAAGGTGAGCCAAAAACTGAAATAATCAGCTCCATGGCTCACCTTATTGCTTTCTCCTTTTTACAAAATCACGGCCCGGATTCGTATAAATAATAATCTTCTTCGCCCTCAACTGATGAAATCATTGGTATAGTCATACTAATACCTAAAACTGTTGCATCTGCTGTCAATGTATCATTGTTCTTTCCGGTGCCAATTAGGTGAACTGTATTTTGAGTGACAGTATACGTACCTGTGCCTCCACCAGTAAACGAATTGGTTAGAGTCCATGTACCATCATTAGCGAATATACACTTAGTCGATACACCAGTCCATGTGCCAACTACATTCACATTTCCCATTGCATAAGTAGTAGCGGTTACCCACTCTGTAGCACCCGAGTCATTACCTGCCGCATCATATGCGGTAACGGCGTAAGAATAGGAGGTTTTCTTCTCCAGCCCCATATCTGAGAAGTCTTTTCCTGCGGTTACCGTTATCAGTGTGTGTTGTCGGAAAACCTTGTACCCGGCAACACCGACATTGTCCGTTGCAGCAGACCAGGTAAGGTCAATCTGTGAGGTAGAGACCGCTATTGCGCTTAAATTGGGTACGGAAGGAGCCTTAGTATCAGGGGTGCTCTGCCCGGCCCAGGAACTATCGGTAAGGGTGTTCGTTCGTTCAGAGCAATTGTCGCTCACCAGAGTCAGGCCCAGTGTGTTGCTTTTTACCGAATAATCATATTGGCCATTTTCATAGGTCATTGTTTGAGTATCAAAACAGGCAAAGGTCCCACCGCCGCCGCCATTTATCGTTAACTGTTTGCCTGATGTTGAATAGGTTCCCCAAGCATCTATAGCGCCGCTATTTTTATCGGCGACGGCGTAGGTATTATCCGCCATAAAGGTGATAGTGGATACGCCATTGTCCCATCCCCCCACTAAATCAGATTGTACTGTCGAAGTAGATGAGCTAACGGGGGCATCGTCTTTTTTACTGCAAGCAATAATCGCCAAAAGAAATATTGCCGCCAGTACCACAAATACTTTTTTCATTGCCATTTCCTTTCGCAGTAAAATAATAACACATCCATCATTTTAAAAAAATTCGTTTTTTAACACGGACATCTAATTTCTTTATTTAGAAGTAATTAACGTAATTTTGAGTGAATGTCAAAGAAAAATAATTATTGCTTCAATGAAACTCCCCGCCGCAAGCAGCGGGGTATCTCCGAGAGGTATCGTATCATTCTATTCGCCACAAGCGGCGGGGAATTAGACCCGGAGAGATTAAATATATGGTGTCGTTGGGCGTGAATTGTGTTTGTTACGGATTGAAAGAAAGTAACGGGAAAAATCAGCCGCAAATGTAACGTGTCGCATGAATTGCTTGGAGGGATATATTTATTGTTCCTAACAGGGTGAGCCAGAAACTGAAATAATCAGTTTCTGGCTTCACCCTGTTGCTTTTTCCTTTTTTAAAAAAATTAAAGCTACTCACAAATTATATCAGCGCATCCATATGCCAAGTTGATATTTAGTACCGCCTGCCCCCGCAAGGGCAGGGCTTTATACTGTCTGGTTTTTCTAATACGTGATTACGTCAAGTGCAAAGACGCCTGTGTCGAAAGTCTCCGTACCCACTATGAACTTTCCATCGTAAGACAATTGTCCATTAAAATCAGAGCCGGTTACTGTTGCAGTTCTCGACGAACCAATCGAGATGAATGGAGGCTTTGTAGGAGCAGTTACCGTGGAATTACTGCTTACCCAGCTTAAAGTGTACATTTTGCCGCCGTCAATGCTGATGGTTTGATGTACCCAGAAAGGCGCCGGGTCAGCAGCGCCGGTGGCAAGCATATGACCATACCATACTCCGCTTATGTGGCTGGTATGGCTGGACTGCCCGTCGATAATCTGGATGATCATCATATGATATTCAGTTATTTCTGTGACTGTTCCCACGATCGTCTTCTTATCGGCAGAAAGGAATCCTTTCCAAGTCGTGTTGTCACTCATCGTCACAAACCCATCGCTATCCACTGAGATTGTCGCTCCAACATCTCCCGGTTTATCAGTGCCGCTTGGATCAGTCTCACTGCTTATGTTTATTGCACGGCTGGAGTCGATACTTCCCTTCCCATATTTCCATTTCTCACTAGCACCTACATTTAATTGATGAAAAACGAAACTCTTGCTCTTTAAGTCGGTATTCGCGTACACAGTCCCGTCCACCTTTTTCTGGAAGATTATGAGAGCCGGGTGTGTGGTGCCTACATCGTGTTGCGTTCCCGCAATGAAAGTCTTATTTGATGCCATCGTATAATGATTATAGGCGTTGCCACTATCAACTATCTCGCCGGTTAGTGAATCAATCGTAAATACTACAGATGTCAGCGAGCAGGCGCCGTATATGTTAAAACACGAATCAAAGGTCACTGTCCCATCGGAAGCGATCGTTACCGTGCCACGAACCCATCCGTTCCAACTGCCTGTCTCCACCGATTGATAGTTCCATGTTCCCTCAAGGTCGGCCTGCGTAAAATTAGACGATTCTGACGCAAAATCATTTCCAGCAGAGTTGGCACTACTTAATATTATACCACTGATATTAGCAGGCGTAAATGCGTACCCAGAATGATATGGCGTCACTGTATAGTGACCGCCGGCAGGAAGAGAAGGGGAAATGTAATTTCCGTCTCCGTCGGTTAAAACCTCCGCGATGGTACTGGCACTGCTAAATGTGATTTTTGCACCCAACACCTCAACGCCGGTTACTTTACCGGAAATGCTATAGGTAGCACCTGTAAAGGATGTTGCTACAAAGTCGGCAGTCATATTTGATCCGTTAATGACGACTACCTTACTGGCCGGATTGAAAGTATAACCAGCCAGAACGGGCGTTACGGTGTAGGTGCCGTTCGCCAAACCCGTAAAACTGTAAGTTCCATCTGCGCCTGTTTTGTACGTTCTTGTGCTTTTGCCGCTCAAGGTGACCTTCGCACCAGTAAGCGGTCCCCCGGTTAACGCTACCACACCTGAAATGCTGTAGGTAGTAGCAGCAGCAGGCCCCCCATTATCGCTGCTGCTGCAACCAACAGTGACCATCATCAACATCAGCATAAGAAAATACAAAAAAAATTTAGTTGAAACCCTTCTTTTTTTCATACTTAATTCCTCTTACTAATGGGTTTTATTATTAATATAGAAAAGTATTTTAAGTTTAAATCTGCCTGTCTGTGTATGCCGTATGCCATCATTTATTGATGCAATCCTGTTCCAGAATTTTTAAAACAGGCATCTATCTTCTTGATTGAACAAGTAATTATCGTACTTTTAACTAAATGTCAAAGAAAAACATTTATTGTTCCAGCCGCGCGTTAAATCGTTATCCCAAATTTTATAATTTCCTAAATTGTGTTTGTTACGAATTGAAATGTTGTATGAAATGGAAAAATAAGAAAAACAACATTACA
>PLMV01000124.1:45551-54707 GCA_003141615.1 Syntrophaceae bacterium | reverse complement strand
ACCTTTCAAATGGATTCATAATCTTCCCCAATTTCATTTAAAGGTTTTCTACTTGTTTAGGTTTAAAGGTTCTCTTCCTATACAAAGTCACACATGGCAGCATCACTGAGAATCAATGATAACCGTTTGAAAGTCAGTTTATGCTTGCCGAAAAGATTCGCTCTCTTGTTATACAATCTCATGGCTTGGGGATACGGAAAAAAAACCAGGAGAGCAATGCCACCATCGAGAGAATGAACCCCACTACGGCGAACCAGAAGGGATGAATGACACGTGTGCCCTTTGACTCTTCCAGCTCTTGTGTCTTCTCACTTTGTTTCTTATCCTTGTTGTCCCGCTTTCTTTCTGTCTTCTTCTGCAGGTCCTTTTTTTGTTTATGGTCCACGGATTCACCNNCCTTTTGTTTAATTCTGACTATGAGTAAGTAAACTCATTTGCCGCATATAACTAAGCGGTTCTATCTCTCCCTTCCGTTTAAGTAGCATCTCGTAAAGTTTTTGATGGTCCTTATCGTCCATCCAAGATAAACATACTTGAGCATAGGATAGATAATCCCTGTAGTCTTTAAATCCCTTCAATCCTTTTCCCATTTCTTACCCCTTTGTTGCTTTATAAATAAGTTCTCTTGTTTCTTTGAGTAAGTCCTTATTTAGAAAATCATTTATTCAGATCCTCGCCCCTGAATGACTTGTATCACCACAACGATAATGGCAATGACCAACAGGACATGAATAAAATTACCTAGTGTATAGCCAGACACCAACCCGAGCGCCCACAAAATTATCAGTATTACAGCTATTGTCCACAACATAGTATTCTCCTTTCTTATTGTTCATTCCCTCTGCCGGCTTGCGGACCTCGCACAACAGGTAGGGGAAATAGAGTATCTTTGTTTTTTGGACTTGGATTTGCATTTGGTCTTGTCAATGATCTCGCCAATTGTTTTCCTTCGTCGGTATAGGATACGCTGTTCTTACTACTGCCCCAAAACCTTCTTGACCTGGCCGACCTTTTCCTGAACTTTACCGGCTATCTTTTCACCGGTGCCTTCGGCTTCCAAATTTGGGTCATCGCTTAGTTTCCCGGCGACCTCCTTGACCTTACCCTTCACTTCGTGAAACGTGCCTTCTGCTTTGTCTTGTTTGCTCGATTTCATATTGTTCTCCTTCACGTATTTTATTTATCTGCTGGACTGACATCCCTTCTGCATCGGAATGGAACCGGACAGGGAAGCAATGGTCTGTGGCAATTCCATGCACTTCTCAGTAACGACACTCGTATAATGACCAGCATCATACAGATAGTAGTTGCAAGTGTCCTGCCAACAAGTGAAAATAATAAGAAGCTTTAATTCATCCTTTAATAATAGATGGTTAGATTAATAGGAGAGACCAGTAGGGGGTGTATAAAATGACTCGATTGACCTCAGTATTTGGTGGAACCTCAGCATATTGAGGGATGCTTTGATGGGATGTGGATAGTTCAGCCGGTCGTTTTTCGTCTGGTGAAAATTGTGTTTATTACGGATTGAAGTCTTGCATCTTCAACAAGGTTGAAGTTTTGTTTGTTACAGGAAGAAAAAAATTATTTAACTAATATTAAGTATTCACTGGTAAGCTAATATTAGCCCGGCAAGTCCAATTCAAACTTGAAAAATGGACCACTTTCCTGGGGGCAGGTCAATATAGAGACGCTGAGAGGACAGAATCTTTTACTAAGAAATAACAAATAATCCCAACAATCCAATTAAATAAACGATTATTACTAAGAATGAATCAACACCCATCCACAGTAATTGCTTTCGTGGACGGAACATTAATCCGCAGATATAGATGATGGTAAGGAGAATGCCTAATGCTGTAAGATAAATATCTGTTTTGTGTGCTAGCGGAAGAACAGATTTACCTGAAAGAACCGTTGCCACCATAAACAAAACGGGTAAAAAAGCATTGCCCCCGAAAATATCACTCATTGCCATTTGATAATCCTTCAATTTCATGGAAGCTAAACCAGTTGATACTTCGGGCAGGGCAGTAGCCGCAGCTAAAATAGTAGCACCGAATAACACGCCCGTCATTCCTATTTGTTTAGCAATGGCATCGCCACTTATTTCTAACCCCACACCGGCAACTAATGTAAGTAAAGAACATACAGCAAAAATAAAGATAACCGTTTGAATGCGAACACCTTTTTTCATTGCTAAATCAAACTTCTTTTTCTTGCTATGTCCTCTCTCTTCTTTTTGACTATTGGGAAGAGTACCTAATTTATGCCAGGGCAAATCGGTTCTTGCTTTTCCCATCATGTAGATTCCTACAAGCCATACTAGCACGATTGCCAAATCAATCGGCGACATACCCAGGTAAATAGCAGAAGGTTTCATCTGGTTACCCACAACTACTAATGTTAAAACAGTAACGACCATTAATCCTTCCAACACTAATACCAGTGATGCCGCACGATAAGTAAGCGGATCTTTTTTACCCAACCCAAATACATCCAATACAACAAGCACTACAGTTTGTATGGCTATACCGCCGAGAATATTTCCAATGGCAAGGTCCAGATTATTCTGTAACGCCGCGCTTACAGTAATGGCAATCTCCGGAAGGTTTGTTACAATTGCAAGCAAAATCAAACCGCCTAGTGCTTCACCCAAACCAAAGTGTGTAGAAAGAATATCGGCGGTTTCGGATAATTTAATTCCGGCAAACCATATTACAACCGCACTCACACCAAATATAAGCAGAAGAATAGGCAGTGAAAGAGATTCAATCATAAAAAAATATTGAATGAACAATTAGTATTGTTAATAATTTGATATTTTTTGATAAAGTATTGTTTCTGCATGATTGAACAATAGGGAATCCGGTCTTGTATGTCAAGGAAATCTTGACCACAAAATGTGGGGCAAGAATTGTGTTTATTTTCGATTGAAATGTTGTATGAATTGGGAAAATCCGAAAAACAACATTTCAGGAAGTTATCGATTATCTTGACACGCACTGTCAGGTCAAGTTCTATTTAGGGCACATTAATGGGATATCCCCGAAGCGCAATTTAATGGGATCAGAGACTCTGATAGGACAAGCAGAGCGCAGTCATATCAGTAAGTCGTAATGAGACTCGCTGAAAATGAACGTAGTGATATTTGAAGCGTAAGGCGAAGTATCTAATAGCTAAAAGCTATTGGAAATTATCCCGCCAACGTAGTTGGCAGGGGCGTAGAGGGATTAATAATACATTACCAGGTACTAGAATAGAGGATGAAGGGTGTAATCAACTCCTCACTTTTGTTGTGAAAATTAATATTCCGCCCAAATCCAGTTGACATACGAATCTTCTCTTCATATACTCCCACAGCAAAAAAATGATCCCATACACATAATCTAGGAGAGAAGTAAAAAATGAAAGAGAACTTATACGAATATCTGGCCGGCAACGAGTATCCGGGCCGCGGCATATGCATCGGGAAAACGCCCGGCGGAAATAAAACCATGATTGCCTACTTTATCATGGGCCGTAGCGTAAACAGCCGTAACCGTGTGTTTGATCCCATTGAAGGCGGCATCCGCACCATGGCGGCCGACCCTTCCAAAATGACGGACCCGCACCTGATTATTTACAACCCCGTGCTGACTCTGGAGAACACGACGATTGTGACCAACGGTGACCAGACCGACACCATCCGCAATTTTATCGCCCGTAACGATTTTCCAGGCTTCGGCTTTGAAGCCGCGCTCGCTACCCGCACCTTTGAGGACGACAAACCAAACTGGACGCCCCGCATTTCCGGTGTGGTGGATATGCGCCTTGGCGGCTACAAGCTGAGCATTTTGAAGAGCGATGACGGCGATGAGAAGAGTGTGCAGCGCTTTACCTTCGATTATCCGCAGCCCCTGGCAGGCGTTGGACACTTTATCAGTACTTACAAGTGCAACGGCACACCGATTCCCAGTTTTGCGGGCGAGCCGCTCAGCGTCGCCATGGACGAGGAAGACCCAGACCTTTACGCCGCCAAGCTTTGGAAAGCCTTAAACGGGGACAACAAGGTGAGCCTGTTTGTGCGCGCCATCGATCTTGCGACTCAAGGCTACAAAGACGTCATCATCAACAAATACAAAACGGTGGAGGAATAATCAATGATCGAATTAGCGCTTAAATACGGCTGCAACCCCAACCAGAAGCCTGCCAGGATCTTTATGGCGGATGGTAGCAATTTGCCTGTCGAGGTGTTGAACGGCAAGCCCGGCTACATCAACTTTTTGGACGCGCTCAACAGCTGGCAGCTGGTGAAAGAACTGAAAGAGAACACCGGCATGGTTGCCGCGGCCTCCTTCAAACATGTCTCTCCCGCCGGCGCCGCCTTGGGCTATCCTCTGGATAATGTCCTGCGCAAGATGTATCACATCGATCGCGGCATGAAGCTTACACCGCTTGCCTGCGCCTACGCGCGCGCCCGCGGCGCCGACCGAATGAGCAGCTTCGGCGACTGGATCGCGCTCTCCGACGTGTGCGACGTACCCACGGCAAAGATCATCAAGTCTGAGGTCACCGACGGCATTATTGCCCCGGGCTATGAGCCGGAAGCGCTGGATATTTTAAAATCCAAAAAAGGGGGCAACTACAACGTGGTTTCCATCGATCCCGACTACGTGCCCGCCTCCCTGGAGCACAAGCAGGTGTACGGCATTACCTTTGAGCAGGGCCGCAACAGCCTGAAGATCGACAACAGTATGCTGAATAACATGGTTACGGAAAATAAAACCCTGACCGACGCGCAGAAACGCGACCTGGTGCTGAGCCTGATTATCCTGAAATACACGCAGTCCAACAGCGTGTGCTTCGTGCAGGACGGCCAAGTCATCGGAGTGGGCGCGGGACAGCAGAGCCGTATCCACTGCACCCGCCTGGCTGGCCAGAAGGCCGACAACTGGCAGCTGCGCCATATGCCCAAGGTGCTGAATCTGCCTTTCCGCGACAATGTTTCCAAGCCCAACCGTGACAATGCCATCGACGTATACATCGGCGATACGCCGGAGGACGTAATCGGTGAAGGAGTTTGGGCCGAAACCTTTACCCGTCAGCCCAAACAATTAACCAAAGCTCAAAAGAAAAAATGGTTTAGCAAGGTCACCGGTGTTGCCCTTGGCAGCGACGCGTTTTTCCCCTTCGGCGACAATATTGAACGCGCGCACCGCAGCGGTGTGACCGCCATTGTCGAGGCCGGCGGTTCCATCCGCGACCAGCAGGTGATTGACACCTGCAACAAATACGGCATCGCCATGGCATTTTGCGGCCTGCGCCTGTTCCACCATTAACCTGATAAGGAATGATAGGTGCTGCTTATGGAAAGCTTGAAAGACTTGCAGTTGCGTTATGAATCCCTCAAAGGGCTTGGTTTGAAATTGAATATTGAACGCGGCCAGCCGGGGGACGACAATTTGGATCTTTCGAATGCCCTGCTCGGCATTGTAACGGAAAAGGACACCAAGACTCAAAGCGGCTTTGATATCCGTAATTATCCCGGAGGCGTTTTGGGACTGCCGGAAGCCCGTGAGTTATTTTCCGGTATTCTTGGCGCGAAAGCGGAGGAAACGATGGTCGGCAACAATGCCAGCCTGCTCATCCTCTCCAAGGTTCTGATGTGGGCTCTCCTGCGCGGTCTTCTCGGAAGCCCCGCGCCCTGGTGCAAAACCGATAAGCCTAAAATGATCGTCACCGTGCCCGGCTATGACCGGAATTTCCTGCTCCTTTCCGAACTGGGATTCGAGATGATCCAGGTCAAAATGACGAAAGACGGGCCGGATATGACCGAAGTCGAAAAAGCTGCGGCGGCGGACCCCTCCGTCAAAGGAATTCTTTTTGTTCCCACCTATTCCAATCCCAGCGGAGACACTGTTTCCGACGATACCGTGAAAAGACTGGCCTCCATGAAAACGGCCGCACCGGATTTTACCATTTTTGCCGACGACGCCTATGTTGTTCATCATCTGGTTGACAATCCCCCAAAGCCGAAAAATCTGCTGCGCGCCTGCGAGGAAGCGGGGAACCCCAACAGGGTCTATCTCTTCAGTTCAACATCCAAAATTACATTTTCTGGCGCGGGGCTGGGTTTCATGGCGACAAGCTCTGCCAACCTGGCATATATTTCCAAACTTTTCGGGAACATGTTCATCGGTCCCAACAAGGTGGAACAATTGCGTCATGTGAAATTCCTCAATGCTTATCCGGGCGGGGTTGCCGGCCTCATGAAGGAACATGCCAAATTTTTGAAACCCAAATTCGAAATCGCTCAAAAAGTACTGTCGAAAGAACTTGGCGCGACAGATCTGGCCACCTGGAGCAACCCGGCGGGCGGTTATTTCATCAGCCTGGACACCGCAAAACCAGTCGCCAAACGAGCCGTGGCGCTCTGCAAGGAGGCAGGCGTTGCCATCACACCGGCCGGCGCGACGTTTCCTTTCGGCAAGGACCCTAAAGATGCCAATATACGGATTTCACCGACCCGGCCGCCGGTTGCCGAACTGGAAAAAGCCATTGAAGTGCTGGCGGTTTGCATTAAACTGGCCTCGGCGGAATACGACAGCACTAAGAAATAAGGATAGTCATTAAAAGGGTTTTTCATTCTCAATGCTGGTTCAATCATTCTGATTGAACCGTTGATTTGATTAACGACTGATTCAACCTACAAGATTGAACCAGCTATAACAAAGTAGAACCACCCATGGTAGGGATGGATCCTAGCGATAGATAATGATAATAAGTATTATGTCTCAATAAATCGAAAGTAATAGAGGTTGTTGTGATAGGGAAATGTAAACTTTGTTTGAAAGAAGCCAATCTTAAAAAATCTCATTTACTTCCAGCAGCAATATACAAAAGACTACGAAATGAGAGAGAGAAGAATCCTAACCCCGTGTTAATTTCAACGAATACAGCGGTTCAAACTTCAAAACAAATATGGGCTCATCTGTTGTGTGCGGATTGTGAGCAGCGGTTAAACAAAAATGGAGAACATTGGGTTCTGGGAAACTGCATACAAGAAGATGGCAGCTTCCCAATTGCATCCATTTTGGCTGCGAGAAATCCAGATATATCATCACCTAACAATCCGACTAAGGTTTATTACACGCTCAATATACCAGAAATAAACATTTCAGCATTATCATATTTTGCACTAAGCATATTTTGGCGCGGTTCAATTTACGCTTGGAAAGATTATGGTTGTATACCTATTAATTTCGGAATATATCAAGAAAAAATACGACGTTACCTTTTGGGCTTAACTGTCTTTCCTAGAAATTGTTGTCTGATGGTTTATGTACGAGAAGGTAAAGAAACTGATCATATGACTTACCTTTTACCTTCTGAGGGACAAAAAGGTGATATTCATATTTGTAAATATGCAATACCGGGATTTGCATTCATATTGTTAACAAGCGAAAATATGAATCTTAATGAAAGCCAGTTTTGCATTATGCACGGAAAGGGAAACCCTATTTTTGTGACCACAATTATAGAAAAATTATTAATGGACGAGGTTAGTAAACTTTTAAATAATCATTCTTCTTCAAAAAGAGAATAAATCTTTAAATTAATTCTATTCTAGATAAACGTAAATAATCACTTCTTTTATAACTGTTGAATATAGTTCGAGGGACATAAAACTGTATATAATAAGGAAAGAAGGAATAAAAGCATATTCCTCTGAATTTTATTTTTTTTCAAATGTAGCATTATTTAGTTTCTACCAGAATCATTCTGTCAATCTTCGACAAAGGCAGCTTTTTTAAATCAGTAAGCGATGCCCATCGCCAGTTTTGGCACCCAAGCGGTTTGGGAGTACCTTTCAGCAAACGGCATTCGTATGCCTGAAGGGTTATGCGGAAGTGCGTGTAGGTATGATTGACCGAGACCAGATGCTTGCCTTGTCGGATGGAAATGGCCAGTTCTTCTTTCACGCTGTGCCTCAAACTGTTTTCCGTGTTTTCACCTGATTTAATAAAGCCGCCGGGCAGTTTCCACAAAGAAGCCAGCAAACCTGATGTCGGCCGCTGAACAACCAGCAACATGCCTTTTGAATTACGGATGACGGCTGCTGCCGCCTGCCGATGAGGGATGGCGGGTGCCTTCCGGATTATCGGAAGAACGTTTTGTAAATCATGAAGCCGCGCCTGACAATGGCGGGCTATAGGACAACGGGCACAGTCGGGATTTTTGGCTTTACAGATCGTTGCTCCCAGATCCATCAGGGCCTGGTTGAAATCACCGGGATGTTTGACAGGTATCAGCGAGGTGGCAAGTTTCTGCAATTGCTTTTGCTCCCGTGTGTCATCCACAGGTTTGCGGATGGCAAAAAGGCGGCATAAAATCCGGCGGACGTTTCCGTCAACGGCGGGAATCGCCTGTCCATAAGCAATGCTTAAGATTGCACCGGCTGTGTAAAGGCCTACGCCAGGTAGTGTTTGTATCACTTCCAAATTATCGGGGATCCGGCCATCGAATTTCTCTACAATCATTCGGGCGGCAGCGTGCATATTCCTGGCCCGCGAATAGTAACCCAGGTTTTCCCAGACCTTGAGCACATTCTGCAAGGGGGCGTGAGCGAGCGAGGAAACGGTGGGAAAAGCTTTCAGAAAACGATGATAGTAAGGAATCACCGTATCAACCTGAGTTTGCTGGAGCATGATCTCCGAAATCCAGATACGGTAAGGATCGTTTGTTTTGCGCCAGGGAAGGCAGCGTTGATTTCGCCTGTACCAGGCCAATAGTTGACGGTCCAGAGGACTTTTGATTTTATCGGCATCCTTCATCATAGGGGGCTGTATACTCCATACCCGGAAACATCGCAATGAATTAGGCGTTGATAAGACTCGCTATTTCTTCTAAACGATTATTTATATCCTCTTCCCTTTTTATCTTGACAGATTAACTCTAAATACTTACAGTTTCAATAATTCGAAATAGAAAGGGAAATATTATGAAAAACGATTTAAAGGCAGTTATCGAAACCGATAAAGGAACAATCAATTTAAAGCTTTTTGCCGGGCAGACGCCGATTACCGTAGGGAATTTTGTGAACCTGGCACGGCGCGGATATTATAATGGTTTAAAATTTCACCGGGTTATTCCCGACTTCATGATTCAGGGCGG
>PLMV01000124.1:4981-45545 GCA_003141615.1 Syntrophaceae bacterium | reverse complement strand
ACGCCGTGGCTGGACGGCAAGCATACAGTGTTCGGCGAAGTGGTCAGCGATGCCGACCAGAAAGTTGTCAATCAGATTGTTCAGGGCGATAAAATCATTTCCGTAACAATCGAAGGTGATATTGTGGAATTAATGGAAAGCGTCAAACCGATGATCAATAAATGGAACACCGCCGTGGATGCTAATTTCCCCAAGCTGTCAAGCGCGCCCAAATCTTAGAGATAAAATCTAGACGATTTAATGGCGGAGGTGATTGACGTGAGAAAAGTAGAATTAACTCCTGAAAAGATGGTGGAGAAAGACGGGGCGATTAACTTCGGGACATTCCGTACGCCTTTTCGTAACGTGAATATTCTCGATGCGCCGCTGTATTCAACCTCATGTAAAGTTCCTGCTTTCTGGAAGAAATTCCGCCTCAAGGAATGGCAGCACTTTGGCATTATCACCCCCACCCATTATTTCGGCATGGTTATCTTTGATGCTAAATTTATGGGCGTTTCCTTTTTTTATGCTTATGACAGGATAGCAAATAAACGTTTTGAGCATAGCATGCAATCGCCGGGCGGTGCGTCACGCGTCGCCGGACAGGTCTATGATGATGGCTGTGAATTCAAGAAAAAAGGTTACTTGTTGCGTTTTGAGAACCGGCTGAGCAAAGGTTTCCACAAGATCATCATCGATATTGATGGCAAAAAAGACCTGCCCCCTGTAAAAGGAGAAATAAAGGTTTTTGAAGACTTGAATACTATTGAACCTCTTGTTCAGGTCTCTCCTGTTACGCCATTCAGGCCATTTTACACGCACAAGGTAGCCGCGCCGGCTGAGGGAGCAATTATGCTGGGAGCGAAGGAGATAAAAATCGATCGTAAGCGGGACATCGCTTTACTGGATGAACAAAAAACATATTATCCTTATTCCAGTTTCTGGAAATGGGCGACAGCTGCTGGTTATAATGAATACGGAGAGCTTTTAGCCTTCAATCTTTGCCAGAATATGATAACCGACGATGAAGATTTCAATGAAAACTGCATGTGGGTTGACGGTAAAATTTATTGCCTTAAAGCGGCGCGCTTTAAATTTGAGAAAGACATCCTGCGCCCCTGGGAAATTAAGACAACAGATGGACATTTAGATCTGTTATTTACGCCCTCCGGTGAGAGAGCCGAAAAGATTAATGCCGGATTCATCGTTTCTGATTTTCACCAGCCGTTCGGCATGTACAACGGCAGATTCAAAGATGATAATAACCGGATATATCCGATTGCGAATTTATTCGGTTTGGCGGAACATCACGTTACACGATACTGATGTTCTATTCTTTTCGTATCTTCTTCATATGATCGATACGTTTCTGGATGAGCGCGTCTGTGCCGATGTCGGTACGATAGGCAACCGGGCCCGAGACGGCTTTCACGCCTTCCTCGGCGATTTTGCAGGCTTTTTCCAATGTGTTCGCAATGCCGACAATGCCAATTGCGCGTGACGAACTCAAATACAAACCGTCTTCTTTTTTGTCCACGGATGAATAGTAAAGCCGGGCTTTGCCCACATCGCCCACTTCGATTTTCGCGCGCGAGGATGCCGCATCGGGATGATCGGCAGGCAGGCCGTAACCTTTCGGGACAACGTATTTGCAAACTGTCGCTTTAGGTTCAAATTCAATTTTTAATTTGTCCAGTGTCCCGGCAATAATGTGGCGGCAGATCTCCACAAAATCTGTTTTTAAAAGAGGCAAAATATTCATGGCCTCCGGATCACCAAAACGTGCGTTGTATTCCAGAAGCTTCACGCCGTTTTTTGTGGCAATAAATCCACCATACATCACGCCTTTGTAAAGGCTGCCGGTTTCCTTCCAGAGAGCCGCCGCGACCTGACGGGTGATCTCCAGTCCGTCTTCCAAATCCTTTGGTTTTAAAAAAGGCATGGAATGATCGGGCAGGGAATATGAACCCATGCCGCCTGTGTTTGGTCCTTTGTCGCCTTCAAATCTTCTTTTGTGATCTTGCACCAACGGTGTTCCCACAACAGTTTTCCCGTCGCACAGACATTGCAAGGAAAATTCCTCACCGTCGAATTTTTCCTCGACGATCAGGGATGAGCTTTCTGCTAATATTTGTTTGCACAGATTCAGCGCTTCCTGCTTGGTGGAGAAATGATCACCCTGCACCAGCACGCCTTTTCCGCCGGTCAAGCCATCCGGCTTGATGACAATACCTTCCAGTTGGTCTAAAAAAGCTTCCACGCCATCAATCTCTTTAAATACTTTGAACTGCGGATTGCCGGGGATATTATATTTGCTGACGAGATTTCTGGTAAACGATTTGGAAGTTTCCAGTCTGGCCAGGCTTTTTGTGGGCCCGACTGCCGGAATACCAATTTTTGCCAGAGCATCCACAATACCATTATTGAGCGGATCTTCCGGGCCGATGACGGCAAACGTAATTTTATTTTCCGCGGCAAATCCTGTAATTGCCTCCAAATCGGCATAACTGCCCAACTTTATCTTTTCCGAAAGAGAGGCTATCCCGGGATTATTTGTCTTCATAAAAGAAAATAATAGGGGTTTTTGTTCAGAGCGTGAAATCGCTTCGGCCAGCGCGTGTTCCCTGGCGCCGTTTCCGACAAGTAATATATTGGGCATTCTTTAATCTCCTAGGTTTAGCTAATATGATCAGGACACCTAAATAACGGAAAAAATATTTTTAGTCAAATAGAAGGATCGGGTTTTAGAAGAACTTTCTTCGTCTGGCAAGATGTGATGATAATCAAGGAATGGATGTATCTTTTTTTACCTCAATCTGGTAAATTACTGCCTATAATGAAACAATTGAGGCGGATGGAGATTTCGAATTGAGCTTTGATATATTTATAATATTTATTCTTTTTTTGCTTTCCGGATTTTTTTCTTCGGCGGAAGCTTCCTTGTTTTCGCTCACGGATTTGCATCTGCACAAGATGAAACTGGATAATTATCCATTCGCCGGCTTTGTCACCAAATTGCTGGAAAAACCTCAGCGGCTGCTGATAACTATTGTCGCGAGTAATGAGGCGGTAAACATTGTCATCTCTATTCTGGCGGCTTCATTTTTTATCGGTTTATTCGGCGTTAATGGTCAATGGGTTTCCATTATTTTTACATCTCTGGTGCTTTTAATTGCCGGTGAAGCAATTCCCAAGACCTTCGGCGTCACTTATCCGATGCAAATATCTTCGACAATCTCTCCTCTGCTTACGCTTATATACCGGCTGGAATACCCTGTTGTCGCCATTTTGGAGAAAGCATCCGGCTTTATTAATTACAGCCGCGTCCAGTCTCATGATGACGATGTTTTAATGGAGGACGAATTCAAGACCCTGGTTCATGCCGGAAGTTTGGCCGGTGTTGTGGATGAATCTCAGAAAGAATTGATCAACAGAATTTTTGAACTGGGCGATAAGCCGGTGACCGATATTATGATACCTCGAGTGGATATGTTTTGCCTTCCCATCAATATGCCTGTGGAGGAGATAATTGCCGTGGTGGTCAAAGAGCGTCACGAAAGGATACCCATTTACACGGATGATCGTGACGATATCGCCGGAATTCTTCTTGCCCGTGATTTGCTCGCCGCCGTAGGTTTGGGCAGACAGGCAGGCATTGAAAAACTGCTCATCAGGCCTTACTTCGTTCCTGAAGGAAAAACAGTCAATGGTCTTCTGCATGATTTTCAGGAAAACAGAATGCAGATTGCCATAGTCGTAGATGAGTACGGAGGAGTATCCGGCCTTGTTACTCTGGAGGATATTCTTGGTCATTTATTTGAAGAAGCCTATAGTGTCGACAACGAGACTTTTGATGATTGTGAAAAAATCGACGACCACACAATTATTATTCCCGGTAAAATGCCGGTGGAACAATTCAATGATTTGATGCAAACACAAATGCCGCAGGAAGAATTCGATACCATCGGCGGCTTTGTTCTGCATTTGTTTGGCAAACTGCCGGCAAAAGGGGAAGAAGTTAGCTTCGAAGGCTACAATTTTTTAATCGAGAACGTCGGCAGGGCAAGAATATTGAAGATTAGGGTATCATCACCAACAGAAGAGAGGACGGATCAAGAGAAATGAATACATATTTGATCATAGCCGTCATTTTTATCTGTCTGCTTTTGGAAGCTCTCTATTCCGGCGGCGAAATAGCGCTGATTGCGTCGGATATTAACCGGCTGAATTTTTTTGCCCGCCGTGGTTCATTTTCCGCAAAACACGCGGTGAAACTGATGGAAAAGCCGGAATGGTTTATTTCGACGACTCTGATCGGAACTAATCTGGCTATTATTGTCGGTTCCACGCTGGCAACAGGTCTCTTAATCGGTGTTTTCGGGCCACAGCGCGGTGAACAAATGTCTTTCTTTGTCATGCTGCCGACGCTTTTTGTGATGATCATGATTCGCCGGACTTTTTTGCACAGGGCCGAAACAATGGCAATCCGTGTAGCTCTTTTTATCCGCGTTTCCTCCGCAATATTTTATCCGCTGGCCTCTATTATTGCCTTGATATCCAAAGGGGCTGTAAGCATTTTTACGGGGCAGAAAATAAATCAAAATTCTTACATTACCAAAGAAGGGCTGAAATATATCCTGGGGGAAAACACAAAAGGCGGCGATATTTTAAAAACGGAAAAGGAAATGGTNNCTGCCGATTACAACAAAGATCGACGAAGCGGCTGGATTCGTGGCCGGTAAAAAATATTTAAGGATTCCCGTGTATCAGGATCAGGTTATTAATATTGTCGGCATTCTTAATTATTTCGATTTACTGGCCACCATACAAAGACATAAAGATTCAGGAGACCAACCTGCTTATGAGACGATCGCATCCTGCCTGCAAACGGAGGTCTTCTACGTTCCCGAGACAAAAAAAGCCAGTGAACTATTGATGAATCTGCAAAAAAGGCAGGAGCATATGGCCGTTGTCGTTGATGAATATGGCGGCGCTGTCGGTATCGTGACTATTGAAGATATCGGAGAAGAGATTGTCGGCAGTATTGATAACGAATATGACAGCGGTGAAAAATTATACAAAAAGCTGGCTCCCGGCAGGTATCTGATCAACGGCCGCATAGACATGGATACTTTAAGTCAACTTCTGACAACGAAATTTCCGGAGGGCAATTATGAAACTTTAGGGGGATTTCTAATGCATAGATTAGGAAAAATTCCTCAAAGAAGAGAAAGACTGGACTACAGAGGCATTACGTTTATAATTGAAAATGCCGATCAGAAATCCATAAAAGAAGTGCTGGTAATTTTTCCGGCGCAGTTGAAAGGCGAGTAGAGGGCTGTTCAAAAACGCCCATCTGCGGTGTTGCGCTGCAAACCGCACCGCTCAACGTATGTTCCATATACGCCTCGCGATACGGTTCTTGCGCGCCTTGCATCTGAGCATTTTTGAACAGCCCCAAATTGGCAGATGCTTTTTGTCATTCCCGCCTCCGAGCGGGAATCCAGAAAAAGAAATATGGAAGGTTTATTTCAATTGCTGAAAACATCATTCTAGTGAGAACAGCATAGTGAAGAATTTAATAAATAGAAACGTCCTTAATATGGAAGTTGCGTAGCATAGTAACACAGAAGGAGGAAAAATATTTATGTATGCGTTTGAATTTAAACCTAAGACACAAGGCATTGATCATGGATTAATATTCGTGGCAATGCCTTTTGAAGCTAAATATGATTCTATTTATAATGATCTCATCGTTCCAGCAATAAAATCAGCAAATAAAAAAATGGATAATAAAGGTGCTTCCGTTTTAAAACCTTTCAGAACGAAGGATGATATACGAACCACATCTGGTTGGATTAATGTATTAGAACATTTATATACGGCGCAAATTGTCATAGGCGTTTTGACAGATAACAATCAGAATGTTTTCTATGAACTAGGTATAGCACATGCTACGCAACAAATAGCTAGACAAATTCTTATCGCCAATAAAGGATATGAAAGAAGTTTTGATACTAAAGATTTAATATATCATGAATACAATGAAAAAAATATTTCAGATTCTGTTAATATATTAGCTGATAAAATTATAGATGCAATCAAGACCTATAACTTAGAACTTGAAAAAAAAGTAATAATAAGAAGAGGGATGATGGGCCCTTTTGAATTTGATGTCATGATGCATCATGGCGTCGAAAGAAATTTTTATATTCATGCAGAAAATGGGAAAGAACAATACGAGGAGAAATATGGTAGCGATTCATATGAAAGACGCATTCAAGGTATACAAAATCTTTGTCATCAAGGATTATTATTATTTAATGCAGAATCTACTCGTGAAGAAGATAAGTTCAAGATTAACTTTTCTTATTGGTGGTCTGGTCTTGGAAATGATGTGCTACATTCACTAAAAATTATTGATTATTATGAATTGTTACGAAGGAGAAACACGCTTCCTCCATTTTTTTTAAATTCGTAATTAGGAAGAATAAAAAGGACTGTTTTATTTAATTTAAAAATACTGGATACCGGCCTGCGCCGGTATGACGATTGAAGAAAAAGAGGAAGGATGGATAAGGTGAAAGAAAATAAATTTTGCGCGTTGATTCTGGCCGCGGGCAAGGGCACCCGCATGAAATCGGATAAGGCTAAAGTTATGCATGTTTTGAATGGCAAGCCACTTTTGTATTATTCTCTGGCGGCGGCAAAAGAAGCCGGTGCGGAAAAGATAGTGGCGGTTATAGGCTATCAGGCAGATAAAGTACGAGAAGAGTTTGCAGATAGCGGTTGTATTTTTGTTGAGCAAAATTCGCAGTTGGGTACGGGTCATGCCGTTTTGCAGACCAAAGATGTACTGGCCGGTTACAAGGGGCTTACCGTTATTCTTTGCGGTGATGTCCCACTCTTAAAACCAGCAACAATTAAATCTCTGGTGGATAATCATCTTGCCGCCAAAGCTGTGGTTTCCGTTCTGACAACCATTCCACCTCCGCCTCATGCCTACGGCCGCATCGTTGAGGATGACAAAGGCAATGTTTTAAAAATAGTTGAGCATAATGATGCCACTGAAGACGAGAAAAAAATCGGTGAAATAAACACAGGAATCTACTGCGTTGACACAAAATTTTTATTTTCCGCTTTGGGAAAAATTACCGACAATAATCAGCAGCGCGAATACTATCTTACGGACATAGTCGAGATAGCCTGCCGTGAAGGGCAAAAAGTCAAATCATTTTTAGCTTCCGATTACATTGAAGTTATGGGAATCAATACGTTGGAAGAACTGTACCGCGCTGAAAAATATATTATTACATGATGAACATAATTCAAAAAGCCGGAAAAAGCGGAGCCTTTCTTGCCCCGCTGGCGGGAATTTCCAATTTGCCGTTTAGGTTAATAGCGCGCTCTTTAGGTTGTGCTTTAGCCTATACGGAAATGATCAGCGCCAACGGACTTGTCAGGAAAACAGATAGAACTTTCGAATACTTAAAGACTTGTGCCGATGATCACCCTTTAGGAGCGCAAGTTTTTGGAGCTGATCCGGAAATAGTGGCCCAAGCTTCTAGTATTATTGCGAATAATGGCGCTGATTTAATTGATATCAACATGGGTTGCCCGGTTAAAAAGGTTATTAAGACCGGATCGGGAGCCATTTTGATGAAAGATCCCGTTCTCGTTGCCCGTATTATTACTTCAGTAAAAAAAGCAGTGCAAATCCCTGTTACAGTGAAGATTCGATCAGGCTGGAGGGGCGGTTTAATTAATGCGGTGGAGATTGCCCGCATCGCGGAAGATTCCGGAGCCGATGCAATTACCATTCACGCCCGCACGGCAGATCAGGGTTACAGCGGCAAAGCCGACTGGAGGATAATAGCGGAAGTTAAAAAAGCGGTTAAAATTCCGGTAATTGGCAACGGCGATATCTGGCAGCCGCGAGATGCGGTAAAAATGTTACGGGAAACTTCCTGCGATGCGGTGATGGTAGGAAGAGGAGCTTTAGGCAATCCATGGATATTTAAAGGTATTATTCAGGCATGTTCAGGACAAACGGAAAATTATCTGCCGAGTTTAGACCAAAGGCAAAAAATGATTAAAAATCATTGGGAAAAGGAAGCCCAATTTTTGGGCTCAAAATTAGCTGATAAAAGATTTCGTAAACATTTTCTCTGGTATACAAAGGGATTAGAAGGTGCCAGCCGGTTTAGACAATTGGCCGGTAAATTAAAGGACGGAGAGGCCATCCTGAATGAATTAAATGAATATTTCCGGTCGGTGCGAGAGCAGCAAGTTAAAATAATGCCTTGACATTAACCCTACAAATTGGCATAAAATAAAGCAAAAGAAGCTTTAAAAAATCATTTTTTATTTTAAAGGAAGGATAAAAATTTACGGTGGAATTAGAAAAGTTTAAAAAACTAGAGGATAAGATCAAAGTTATTGTTAGTGAAAAAGTTTCTTTAAAAAAACAAATTCAGATATTGGAGGAAACATTAAAGAATAAAGAGGCGGAATTAGAAGGGGTAAAAGGTAAAATAAAGGCATTAGATGAGGAAAGGAACAGCGTACGCGCAAGGGTAGATTCACTGCTTGATTTAATCGCAGATGTAGATTCAGTAAAATAAGCTTCCAGGGCGTGTGTTTTGAAAAATAGTCACAAAATAACGATATTAGGGCAGGAACTTTCTGTTTTAAGCGATTCAGAAGATGAACAAGTGGCCAACGTTGTCCAATTTGTAAATGAAAAAATGGAAGAGGTTTTGCACTCCGGCAATGGTCTCAAAACCTTAAACGTTGCCATCCTGGCAGCTTTAAACATTTCAGAGGAATTTTTAAAATTAAAAGGAATTAATAGGGATCTCTGCGATCAACTGGAAAGCAGAGCCGAAAAACTAATTCAACTGATTGAGGATGCAAATTAGCAAATTTTTATTCGCCCCTGCGATGTGCGTGATTAACATTTGTCTTTGAGCCAACACTTTGAACTTGGGACCTTTCCTTGATTGCGGTGTGCACGTCTGCTTTTTCCCGCTGGTCGGCAAGCAGAACGCCTGAAACAACCAATACCTGGTGCCCACTTTGTAAAAAGGTTCAAAAGCGTGATTAACACGGCATAAGCGGGGGTTTTTTATGCCCACCCCAAAGCGTCGCAAAATCGTTTCCGCCTTTAGAGAAAAATCAAAAACCACGGGTGTGAATTCCGAAGAATGCAGAGGCGTTTCACACCCTCCGCTACGCGGGATTGTTCAACTGGCCAATTTCGATGCGCTTTGCTTTCGAAATTGGAGTTTCACTATCAATGAATCCCTGCGGTGAAGTGTCTAAAAAATTGGATACTTGCCGGGAGGTTTAAATATAGCTCTGATGGAGATAAATTTTACTGTAAAAATGGTGATAAAATTATCAGGTCGCAAGGATGGATTTTCCAGAGGAGCAAAGAGGAGGTAAAGTTCTATGTTTAATGCCAGTTTATTAGCGCTGGTTATAGTTGTGGCAATGGTGGCAGGTGTTGTTGTCGGCTTTATTTTAAAGCAAATGCTTTCCGCCAAAGAGATCACGTCATCGAAAAAATTGATGGCTAGGATTGCCGAAGAGGCCAAGAAAGAGGCGGAAACCATTAAAAAGGAGGCTATCCTTCAATCAAAGGAAAACCTTCTGAAGATGAAGGCCGAATTTGACAGCGAATCGAAAGAGAGAAGAAGTGATTTTGACGGAAGGGAGAAACGCATCCGCTCTAAAGAAGAAAATCTGGATAAAAGGATCGATGCGTTGACGCAAAAAGAATCGAGTATTGAAGGGCGTGAAAAATCAATAACTAACAAAGAAGCGGTTATCGAAGAAAAACGACGCAAGTTAGATGCCATTCTGGAGGAACAACAAGAAAAGCTCGAAAAAGTTGCGGGAATGTCTTCGGAAGAAGCAAAAAAGATATTGATCCAGTCGATGGAAGCGGATGCCAAACAAGATGCCGCGGCGATTGTCCGCAAAATTGAAGACGAAGCAAAATTAACCGCCGACAGGAAGTCACAGGAAATCGTTGCTTACGCGATTCAAAGGTATGCCGGAGATGTCGTGGCGGAAAAAACTGTTTCGGCTGTTAACCTGCCCAGCGAAGAAATGAAAGGGCGCATTATCGGCCGTGAAGGCAGAAATATACGGGCAATTGAAGCGGCAACAGGAATAGATTTAATTATTGATGATACTCCCGAAGCTGTTGTTCTATCCAGCTTTGATCCGATTAGAAGGGAAGTGGCCAGAATTTCACTGGAGCGATTGATTCAGGATGGACGAATTCATCCCGGCCGTATCGAGGAAATTGTTAAGAAGGTAAAAGTAGAGGTCGATCAAATCATCAGGGAAACAGGAGAAAAGGCGTCTTTTGATGTTGGCGTTCACGATATCCATCCTGAGATCATCACTTTGCTGGGCTCGCTTAAATACCGCACCAGTTATTCGCAGAATGTTTTGCAGCACTCCATGGATGTTGCTTATCTTACCGGTATTATGGCTGCGGAATTGAAAGTGAATGTTAAAGAAGCCAAGCGAGCCGGATTATTGCATGATATCGGCAAGGCGGTCGACCACAAAATAGAAGGAACACACGCGGCTATTGGAGCTGATTATGCCAAGCGTTTTGGAGAGAATCCACGAATTGTTCAAGCGATTGCGACCCACCATGATGACGGACGCAATAACACTCTGCTCGGTGTTTTAGTGCAGGCGGCGGATACGTTGTCAGCGGCAAGACCGGGCGCGCGCCGCGAAATGCTGGAAACTTACGTCAAACGTCTGGAAGGGCTCGAAAAGATCGCTCATTCCTTTAACGGGGTTGATAAATGCTTTGCCATTCAGGCAGGCAGGGAAATTCGCATTCTTGTGGAAAATGAAAAAATATCCGAGAATGACGCCACGATGTTGTGCAAGGATATTATCAAGAAAATCGAAAACGAGCTTACCTATCCGGGGCAGATAAAAGTGACTGTAATCAGAGAAACCCGTGTTTCTGATTATGCGAAATGAAGCTCCCCTCGGCGACCGTAGGAAGTCCCTATGGGACAAGCTGCGGGGTATCTACTATCATACCCCGTGCACCATTTAATTTTATCCCCGCCGCAAGCGGCGGGGCTTTAATAAGGTGAAAGGGTATAATTTTTTCCTGGTCAGTGAAGGGTAAATAATAAATGAAAATACTGTTTATTGGCGATATAGTGGGCAGTCCCGGCCGCATGGCGGTAAGAGAACTCCTGCCGCCATTGATTGCCAAAAAGAAAATTGACTTTGTCATAGCCAATTGTGAAAATGCTGCCGCCGGATTCGGCGTAACCAGGAAAAATGTGGAAGAACTTTATAGCTACCACATTGATGTGCTTACTTCCGGCAATCATATTTGGAATAAAAGGGAAGTGCTTGAGTTTATCGGAGATTATGAAAAGCTGTTGAGGCCGGCCAATTATCCGGCTGCAACTCCAGGCTCCGGAAGCGTTTTACTACCTACGGCGACAGGAGAATACGTAGGAGTTCTTAATTTAGCCGGTCGGATTTTCATGCAGCCGATTGACTGCCCTTTTGTAGCGGCCAAAAATAAGATTGCCGAGTTGAGAAAAAAAACGAAAATTATTATTGTGGATATTCATGCCGAAGCCACTTCCGAAAAGAAAGCATTAGGCTGGTATCTTGACGGCGAAGTGTCCGCTGTTTTAGGCACTCATACCCACGTGCAGACTGCGGACGAAGAAATATTTCCGCAGGGAACGGCGTACATAAGTGACGCCGGGATGACCGGCCCTTTTGATTCCGTGATCGGAATCAACAAAGAAACCATTATCGAGCGATTTTTAACTCAAATGCCTAATAAATTTGATGTGGCCAAAGACGATATCAGAATGCAGGGAGTCATCATGAATATTGATTCGATCAGCGGGAAAGCAAATTCTATTGAAAGAATCAGCATCAGGTTGAAAGATTAATGCCATTTCGATTTCAAAGGATAACGAGGCGGCAAGGAGGAGGCGACGAGGCGTATTGTACATACGTTAAGGAAACCGACGACGCAGCCAACAAAGTTAGCCAAAGACCGGAGGCGCATCCCGCAGGGGAGCGCATAGTAAATTAAATTTTTACCTTACCGGTAATTACCGCCTGCAAGGTGGTAACTTACAAGCGAATTGGCATAAGAAGAGGCATGACTAGATGAATAACGCTTATGAAGTTTTAAAAGAAAGAGGTTTTATTGAGCAAGTAACCGATGAAGCTTTAATCAAAAAACTTTTCGCCGAGGGAGAAGTTACCTGCTATATCGGTTTTGATCCCACGGCCACCAGTTTGCATATTGGCAGTCTTGTGCCGATAATGGCGCTCGCGCATATGCAGGCCAATGGAAATAAACCGATCGCCCTTGTCGGCGGCGGCACAGGTTTGATCGGCGATCCCAGCGGCAAAACGGAAATGCGCCAGGTTCTCACCAGAGATCAAATTGACTACAATGCCCAGTGCCTGGGGAAACAACTTTCCCAGTACCTTGATTTTTCCGACGGTAAAGCCCTGCTTTTAAACAATGCCGATTGGCTGACAAAAATTAACTATATCGAATTTTTAAGAGACGTTGGCCGGCATTTTAGCGTGAATAAGATGTTGGCGGCGGAGAGTTATAAAATCAGGCTGGAAAAAGGACTTAACTTTATTGAATTTAATTACATGGTTCTTCAGGCTTATGATTTTTTCTATTTGTTCCAAAATTACGGCTGCGCGCTGCAGATGGGCGGCAACGACCAATGGGGCAATATGCTGGCCGGCACCGAGCTGATCCGCAAGATTGCCGCTAAGGATGCCCATGCCGTAACCTTTCCGCTGATTACCACGTCGTTGGGTCAAAAGATGGGGAAGACCGAAAAGGGAACGATCTGGCTGGATGGGAGCTTAACTACGCCTTATGAATATTACCAGTACTGGGTCAATTGCGATGATGCTGATCTGGAAAAGTTTCTCAAACTTTTTACCTATCTGCCGCTCAACGAAATAAGTGTTGTCAAGAAACTTACCGATGCTCAACTGAATATGGCCAAAGCGGTGCTTGCCTTTGAAGCGACACGAATCACGCATGGAACACAAGCGGCCGAGGATGCCTGGCATGCGTCAATGGAAGCTTTTCATTCTCGCCCGGTGGACGCGGATATGTTCCCTTCCAGCGCTATACCACGGGAAGTGCATGTATCTATATCGGAATCCATCGGTATTACCACCACCTTCTCCGCGAGCGTAATTAAAGCTATTCCTCATTATAAAGTTTCCCGCAAGGATTTGGAAGCAGGCATATTGATTTGTTCTACCTGCGCTAAAGCAGGATTGACGCAATCCATATCCGAAACCAGGCGCCTCATTGAACAGGGCGGCATTTACATAAATGACCAGCAGGTAAAATCCGTTGATGAGAAAATTACTGTTGCCGATTTTAATGGCAGCAATGAATTGCGCGTGAGAAAAGGCAAGAAAAAATATTTAATTATAGAAATGGATTGATGTGTCCATGGGGCTGTTGAAAAACGCTCATCTGCTGTGTTGTGCTGCAAACCGCACCGCTCAACGTATGTCTATATACGCCTCGCGGTTCGGTTTTTTGCACGCCTTGCATCTGAACATTTTTGAAAAGCCCCCTAAAAATTTTCAACAATCTCCCGTTTCTAAATTCCTCACGCGACAAAGCCTTCTTTCCTCAGAAGCATAATTAAAATGCAGATAAAAATTGAGAGAAAAAAGAAGCCCTTCCAGTTTAAGCGTTCCTTCGCAGGCAGGAAACCTAAAAGAAAAGAGGGCGTATCTTATTTTAAACCGGAGATTGCGCCGACGCTGAAAAGTGTTTTAGCCCAAATAGGCAAACCGCATCCAACTCCTTTTATTCCTGATGATTTCCAGATAAAAGCGCTGGAAGCGATCAAAAAAACTGATTGTCTGGTCATCGCGCCCACCGGTTCTGGAAAAACATGGATCGCGCGGGAAGCGATTTTGTCGGTGCTGGAAAAGGGAGGACGCGCCTGGTACGCCTCGCCATTAAAAGCACTTTCTAATTCCAAATGGGTGGAGTTCGGTCTGCATTTCGATCCGGAGAATGTCGGCATCATCACCGGCGATACGAAAGAAAATACCGAAGCGCCGATCATTGTCGGCACTACGGAAATACTGCGCAACCAACTCTACGATGCCATGCATCAGGGTTACGATTTGAATTGCGATCTGGTAATTCTGGATGAAGCTCATTTTCTGGGTGATCTGGATCGAGGTGTTGTTTGGGAAGAAGTAATGACCTATCTGCCGGTGCGCGTCAATTTGTTGCTTTTGTCGGCGACAATCGGCAACGGCGAAGAGATTGCCCAATGGCTGGAAACGATCAGAAAAAAGCGCTGTGTTGTGATCAACGAAGAAAAACGCCCTGTGCCCTTATATCCGCTTTTTCTGCATCCTTCCGGGTGTCTGCATCCTTTTTTAGAAGGTAAAAAAATGGCGGCGCCTGTTGCCGATTGTCTAAGAAAAGCTAATGAAAAACGCTTCCGTGGCTGGAACATGCCCGATTACATCGGCATTATCAGAATTTTAGAGAGGTTCAATCTTTTACCGGCCATCTTTTTTTTAAAATCACGCGCGGAATGCGATGAGGCTTTGAATGCGCGAGGTTCGCTCCCGCTACTATCCAATTCCACGGAATTTGATGACTGCCTTTATGAATTACTGGACCGTTTCCCTTCGTTAAGTAATCATCGGCAATTAAAAGCATTGCGATCGGCGGGTCTTGCCGCTCACCACGGCGGGCAGTTGCCGGCCTGGAAGATGTTCGTGGAAGAAATGATGAATCAGGGACATTTGCGGGTGATCTTTGCTACATCCACTATTGCCGCCGGGGTTAATTTTCCGGCACGGACTATTGTGCTTTTTAATTCGGATTTGTTTAATGGACATGATTTTAATCCGCTTTCGGCTACTGAATTCCGGCAGATGACGGGCCGGGCAGGCCGCCGGGGACAGGATAATATCGGGTTCATGCTGGCCATCAGCGGCAGGTTTATGGATTTAAATCATATCCGCCGTTTGTTATTTCGTGCGCCGGAAGATATTTTCAGCCAGTTGAAAAATGATTTCGCCATGGTTTTAAATTTACTTTTATCGCAGACTCCGACAGATATTCACAAAATATTTGAACGGTCGCTCGCGGCTTATCAGCAAAATAAAAGGCATCAGAGCGCATCTTCTTCTGCGGCCAAATCGCTTTGGGCGGATTTTCAACGGCATCTGAATATTTTGCAGAAAGAAGGATTTGTCAANNGCTGTTTTTGCGTATGATCGTGACGATGAAATAAAATTGACCGTAAAAGACCCGCCGCCGAAATTGATGCTGTCGTTCAAGAAAGTTATACTTGCCGTGCGGCCGCTTGCCCATCGTCTGGAAGCGGCTGGATTTACCACCGCAAAGCTTCATCCATCCGCAGGTGTTGCCATGTACTACTGGGCACAAGGCCACAGCTGGGAGTCTGTCATTAAAGCCACGGGAATTGCCGAAGGTGATATGGCTTCATTGGTTTTACGTACAGCGGATAATCTGCGGCAAATAGCCGCGCTCAAAGATACGCATCCGGAAGCCGCCGCCTGCGCTTTTTGGGCGAGGGAAGCAATATTGCGGGAACCGGTTCTCTTCCTATGAGAGGGACTGTTGAAAAATACTCATCTGCTGTGTTGCGCTGCAAACCGCACCGCTCAACGTATATTCATATACGCCTCGCGATACGATTCTTGCGCGCCTTGCATCTGAGCATTTTTGAACAGCCCCAAAAAAAGGCAAAAAAATAAAAAAATGTCATTGCCCGGCTTGACCGGGCAATCCAGAAATTATACTTATGACAAAAACTTATTACGTGTACATATTAGCCAGTAAACGAAATGGCACCCTATACATAGGAGTTACGAATGATTTGGAAAGACGCCTTTACGAGCATAGAAATAATCTGATTGAAGGTTTCACAAATAAATATAATGTTCATCACCTTGTATATTATGAAGACGTAAACGATATCCAAGCCGCTTTGCAAAGAGAGAAACAATTGAAGAGATGGACTCGTAAATGGAAAATAGAACTTATAGAAAAAGCAAATCCTGAGTGGCGTGACCTCGCGGAGGATTTTATTCTTCAACTGGAGAAATGATAATTTGTTAACTGGATTGCCCAATCAAGTTGGGCAATGACAGCACTTTTGTTATGCCCTCGCGGTAGCCTGATGACCGGTGGTGCGCCGAAATGGCGCACAATTAAAACGGTTTTTTCCTTACCGGGAAGTGACGACTTAGAAGGCGGCATCTTCCAATCAAATTGGTATGTATGGTTCGGCCACCTTGCATCTGGACATTTGCTTTTTCTGAAACAAAGCATGTTGCAATTTTGGCAAGCATTATTTCTTTCAATCGTTAATAAATGAGACGGTATAATTTCCTTTCTTAAAAAAATGAGAAGTATTATCTTGATATTCAAATTATCTGCAAAAGCAAAGTTAGTATATTAATTGTTAGACATATAGATATTAAAATTGGTTGATGAATCGACTATGGATTGCAAAGTTTTAAACGTTCAAATAGAAAATCTTAAAAAAGAGATTGAGATTCTAAAGAATAGAGAACTCCAACATCGGCAGTGCCAAGAAGAAATAAAAGAACTTCGGAATTTTATCAATGGCATAAAGCTTTTTATGTTAAGGTTATCACAAGGCAACGTCCCATTCCAATTGTTGATTGAGCATTTAGGCCATAAAATTAGTCATGACGAACTACGCAAGCTCTATGATACTATAACCAATCAACCGCAACATTTGAGCAGAAGATCTCTAGCCATTATATATAACTTATATGGAATTGATAATAAAACTATCAGGGAATTTTTATACATCTCGAGGAATGCAGTAAAAAGGTATATCTATAAGTTTAATGAAAGTGGTGTTGAATCACTTCTTGATACACACCATAATACCAAAAATGTTCTAGATGATCCTAAAATTAAAGAGATGCTTATTTCAATTTTACACACACCACCGAGAGAGTTTGGTTATAATCGAACATCTTGGACGCTAAAGCTACTTTCGAAAGCGCTCGATAATCAGGGATGTTATGTAACTAAAAACAATGTCTCTAAAATTATTAAAAAAGCTGGTTACAGGTTTTGGAAGGCCAAGGAAGTATTGACGAGTAATGATCCGAAATATAGAGAGAAGCTTGCAGAAATCACAAAAATATTATCAAATTTAAAATCATCCGAGAGGTTCTTTTCCATAGATGAATTTGGCCCATTCGCAGTAAAAAAGAGAGGCGGTAGAAGTCTTGTACATAGAGATGAGTACCCAACTGTCCCTCAATTTCAACCAAATAAGGGATCGCTAATTGTAACTGCGGCATTGGAATTATCCAGTAATCAGATCACACATTTCTACTCAAATCGTAAAAACAGCGATGAAATAATTAAGATGTTGCATATTCTCATTAAGAAATATTCTGACTGTGAAACTATCTACTTATCTTGGGATCATGCTTCTTGGCACTCCTCAAAGGTTCTATTTTCTGAAATTACAGAAGTGAATAGTGATATATACCGCGTTGCTTTAAAAACACCGATAGTTAGATTGGCACCTCTTCCATCGATGTCTCAATTTTTAAATGTTATCGAATCTGTATTCAGTGGTATGGCTAAGTCAATAATTCAGAACAGCAATTATGATTCTATTGATCAAGCTAAAGAAGCTATCGATAGATATTTTAGAGAACGGAACGAATACTATAAAAAACATCCTAAAAGAGCTGGTAATAAAATATGGGGTGATGAACTTGTGGAACCAGGATTCAAAGAAGGTCAGAATTGTAAAAATAAAAAATGGCGATAATATAAATATATAAATTATAGCTCCAGTTGCTCTATTTCAATCGTTAATCCCCATTTTAGAAAAATACCCTCTACTGAACAGTAGTATATATAAGATTTAAATATTTTTTTATCGTCAATTTTGTCGGGACGGGATAGATTTTTATCTTTTTTATAGATTTAAAGACTCAATAAAATAGTGCAATAAAGTTTTCAGTTTGATTATCACGCATTGCATCTGGACTTTTTTAAACAGCCATGTATATTAAAAGCGTTATGGAAAAATTTTCAATGATAACTGATTTTGTTCCGGCGGGGGACCAGCCGCAGGCGATTTCAGATTTAGTAAAAGGTTTGGAAAAGGGTAAAGAGCATCAGGTTCTTTTAGGTGTTACCGGATCGGGTAAAACTTTTACCATTGCCAATGTTATTTGCTCCGTGCAAAGACCGGCACTGATCATCGCGCATAACAAAACTCTGGCGGCGCAGTTATACGAAGAATTCAAAGGCCTCTTTCCGGAAAATGCCGTGGAATACTTTGTCAGTTATTATGATTACTACCAGCCGGAAGCTTATCTGCCGACCACCGATACCTACATTGAAAAAGATTCCGCCATCAACGAAGAAATTGATAAAATGCGTCATTCGGCAACGCATTCGCTTTTAACGAGGCGTGACGTTATCATTGTCGCCAGTGTTTCCTGCATTTACGGTTTGGGCTCACCGGATGCCTATTTAGAGATGATTGTTCAACTCGAAGTGGGAAAAGATTTTCCGCGTGATGAATTACTGAGCAAATTGGTGGAAATTCAGTATGAGCGCAATGACATTGATTTTCATCGCGGCACTTTTCGCGTCCGCGGCGACGTGGTGGAAATCTTTCCTCCTTATGAAGACGAGCAGGCCTTACGGGTAGAATTTTTCGGCGATACCATCGAATCAATGACATTGATTAATCCGCTGCGGGGCAAGAAAATAAGCACTGTTAATAAAACAGCCGTTTATCCCGGCAGCCACTATGTTACCACACGCGACAATCTCAAAAGAGCGATGGCCGATATCCGCGCGGAACTGGCTTTGACGTTGGCTGAATATAGAGAACAAAATAAACTTTTGGAAATGCATCGTCTGGAACAGCGCACTAATTTCGATCTGGAAATGATGGAGGAGATGGGCTACTGCCAGGGCATTGAAAATTATTCCCGCCATTTAACCGGACGCAAGCCCGGAGAGCCGCCGCCGACGCTCATCGAATATCTACCCAAAGATGCGCTCATTATCGTGGATGAAAGTCATGCTACGTTGCCGCAAATTGCCGGTATGTACCGTGGCGACAGATCGCGTAAAGAAACACTTATTAAATACGGCTTCCGTATGCCTTCCGCACTGGATAACCGCCCTTTACGTTTTGACGAATATGAAGCATTGGCCAACCAGAGACTATATATTTCAGCAACACCGGCTGTTTATGAGTTGCAAAAAACTAACGGCAAAAGAGTGGAGCAAATCATTCGTCCAACGGGTCTGATGGACCCGGTAATTGAAGTAAAACCGGCAAAGCATCAGGTTGACGATTTGCTCGAAGAAATCAGGTTGAGAATTAACAAGAATGAACGTGTGCTAGTGACGACGCTGACCAAGAGAATGGCAGAAAATCTGACTGATTACTACGCAGGCCTGGATATCAGGGTGCGCTATCTTCATTCCGATATCCATACCCTGGAGCGAGTCGGTATAATCCGGAATTTGCGTCTTGGTGAATTCGATGTTCTTGTCGGAGTGAACCTTTTGCGGGAAGGGTTGGACATTCCCGAAGTTTCTCTGGTGGCGATTCTGGATGCGGACAAGGAAGGGTTTTTGCGCTCCGAGCGCTCTCTTATCCAAACGAGCGGACGCGCCGCGCGAAATATCAGCGGCAAGGTCATCATGTACGCCGATAAAATCACTAAATCGATTCAGGCCTGTCTTGATGAAACCAAACGCCGCCGGATTATTCAAAAGAAATATAATGAAGAAAATAATATCACGCCGGAATCCATTAAGAAATCGATCAGCAATGTCCTAGGTTCAATTTATGAAGCCGACTATATGACTGTGCCGATAGATACCAAAGGAAAAATAATTCCAACTAAGGAAGAAGATTTGCCGGCATTAATAGCGAAACTTACGAAAGAAATGAAACAGGCGGCAAAAAATATGGAATTTGAACACGCCGCCGAACTACGTGACGAACTGAAAGAGCTGAACAAGATTCTGCTGGAGATGGGGTAGTTCCACTTTACGTCATTCAAATGCATCTAGTATACACCGGAGAAAAAGCGCGGAGTCCGGCGCATAACCTAATAACCTGAAGGTCACATGAGGTCACACGTGCCGGAGGAATCCAGTTATAATAGAATAGTTATCAACTTCTTCCTGAAACAAACAAATCGTCAACCTCGACAAAAATACAACATTTCAATCCGTAATAAATGAGAAGGTGTAATTTCCTCTTTTAAAAAAAATGAATAGTGCTATTATGGTATTCAACTCATCGGAAAAAGCAAAGTTTGGATATTAAGTGTTAGACACATAAGACGCTTCAATTAAGTGTAAATTTTTAAAAGAATGGTTTGGAAATCAAGAAAATGTTTTGAATGAAGAACATTCTCAAGGGAGTAATTGACATGAAAGTAAATATATCATCTTTGACAGATATTCGCAAAACGGCTGAACAAGGAAACGCAGATGCCCAGTTCAATCTGGGTTTGATGTACTATGAAGGTGAAGGCGTTCCACAGGACGATGCCGAGGCTGTGAAGTTGTGGCGTAAGGCGGCGGAACAAGGACTCTCGGCTGCCCAGTTCAATCTGGGTGAGATGTACAAAGAAGGCATAGGCGTTCCACAGGACGATGCTGAGGCTGTGAAGTGGTATCGTAAGGCGGCTGAGCAGGGAGATGCAGATGCCCAGTTCAATCTGGGTTTGATGTACTATGAAGGTGAAGGCGTTCCAAAGGACGATGCCGAGGCTGTAAAGTGGTATCGTAAGGCGGATGAACAAGGACATGAGACGGCCAAGACCAAACTGTATATGATGTACAGAGAAGGTAAAGGAGTTCCGCAGGATGATACCGAGGCTACGAAGTGGTATCTTAATGCGGCTGAACAGGGAATTGCAGATGCCCAGTATAATCTAGGTTGGATGTACAATAGCGGTAAAGGCGTTCCAAAGGATGATGCCGAGGCTGTGAAATGGTGGCGTAAGGCAGCGGAACAAGAACTAGCAAAGGCACAGGGCGCTCTGGGTTATATGTACCAAGCAGGTATGGGCGTTCCACGGGACGATGCCGAGGCTGTGAAGTGGTATAGTAAAGCCGCTGAGCAGGGAGATGCGAATGCCCAGTATAATCTGGGTTTAATGTACAATAGTGGAGAAGGCGTTCCACGGGATGATGCCGAGGCTATGAAGTGGTATAGTAAAGCGGCTGAAAAAGGACTCACGGCTGCCCAACGTATACTGGATAAAATGAAAGATAAATAATTTTAGTAGGTGAACTCAACAAGCCTTTCTTCCTGTTATCCACAAAATGTTCACCTCGACAAAAATACAAGACTTCAAATAGTAATCTGCAATATAACTGCGATAGATAATCTCTAGTTAATGAGTAGGGATGTTATGCCGATCCATATAATATCCCAAGTGAATAAATAGGAAATAGATTGATTATTGTTTAATATTAAGTTATTAGGCTTAAAATTACATTTTTTGCCGTGGGGTGTTATGCCGACAGGAGAGCGGTGTTTACAGTATTAACACCGCTCCATATAAACAATGTTAGCCCGTTCTATGCAAAGAGAGAATATTTATGAAATCAAAAGATTTGAAAAAACCCGTGCCCGCCAAGAGAGTTTCACTTAAACGTGTGCTTAACCAAAATAAGAAAATCAAAAAAACTGTCAAGCAGGCTGCAAGCGAACTCACCTCGATAAATGAAGTTCTACAGCAGGGGATAAAAGTCAATATCCCTGTTCGGACTATCGAAGAGTCTATCGCTCAGAACGAAGATGTCGAGCACGAAGTGGCGAGAGCTGCAGATGATTTGCATCAGGTTAACATCGAACTTGCCAAGGGGGTGGCTGAACGAGTAGTCATCGAATCCGAACTCGCCGACACGAAGACCGATCTGGCCGAAGTGCGCGACGATTTATCGAAATCCCAAGCCAAAGAGGAAGAAACGCGACAAATTACGCTTCATGATGCACTCACGGGGCTTCCGAACCGTGTGTTATTTGAACAGCGTCTCGAACACGGGTTGATCCAGGCAAAACGGCACAGTTGGAAACTCGCCGTCTTGTTTATTGACATCGACAAATTCAAGAGCATTAACGACACTTATGGTCATGATATGGGAGACAAGGTGCTGCTCATGGTGGCAAACCGTTTACAGTCTTCCGTCCGCGAAGAAGACATGGTCTGTCGCTGGGGAGGCGATGAGTTTGTGTGTCTGTTGTTGGACGTCAAGCAAGAAGCCAACGTGACTCTCCTTGCAGAGAAGATGGTTAATCGGATTGCCGAGGCCTGCGAGTTTAATGGGACTGTTCTTTCTATAAGACCCAGTATGGGTATTGCCATATATCCCGCAGATGGAGAAACGGCTGATATCCTTTTCAAAAGTGCCGATACGGCAATGTATAAAGCCAAGGGAACAGAGAGTCGAGTTGTGCTGTTCCGCGAATCCGCTTTTGACTGATTTGGGCCGAATTGCTAGCAGAGAACATCAATAAGCCAAGGAAACGGGCTAACAACCGCATACACGCGACTCGGCGCTGCGCGCCTCAGCGGACGGGTGTTCTGAGTTGGTGTGGTTTTTGTCTCAACATAGGTTTCAGGCCGATGGACGCGCCGCGCGCGTGATGCGGGACGTTGCACCTTTCAACCAGTAATCCTCAATTCTGATGAATATCAAATGTTGTGGAGTTGTAGGTGAAATCATTTGTTAAGGATTGTTTTAAATAATCTATGGAAGAAAATGATAGTTTAAAAGAAAAAATGACTTCTGCGCCCCGATTTCCCGGTGTCTATATCATGAAAGATGCGCAGGGGAAGATTATTTACGTCGGCAAGGCCAATGATTTAAAAAGCCGTATCAGTTCCTATTTTACAGGAAAAGATACGCGGCCAATGGCGCCGTTTCTGATGGCGCGGGTTCACGATATTGAATTTATTACCACCTCTACGGAAAAAGAAGCGCTGATTTTAGAGAACAACTTAATCAAGCGTCACCATCCACGCTACAACGTCAATCTGCGCGACGATAAAACTTATTATCATTTATCCCTTGATCCCACGGAAAAATATCCGCGTTTGCAGCTGGTGCGCAAGCGAATGAACAATGCCGCTCTGTATTTTGGCCCCTATCCATCGGGGCTGGCCGCTAGGGAAACTCTGCGTTTTGTTCAGCAGGTATTTCCGCTGCGTTCCTGCCGCAACCGCGATTTTAAGTTGCGTTCCAGACCTTGCCTGGAATATCAGATTGGCCGGTGTCCCGCTCCCTGCAATGGATTGATCGATGAGGAATCATACCGGAAATTAGTCGAAAACACTGTCTCCTTTTTGCAGGGGCGCAGACGTTCCCTGATTACCGGGATCAAGGTGCAGATGGAAGAGGCGGCGCAAAATTTAAACTTTGAAGAGGCCGCGCGCCTGCGTGACCGCGTTGCCGCGCTGGAGCACGCGCTGGAAAAACAAAATGTCGACTGCGATTGGGGCGGCACAAAGGATCAGGATGTTCTGGGCGTTTATGCGCATGAAGATAATTATCAACTTTGTATTTTATTTGTGCGCGGGGGAAAGCTTCTGGGCAGTAAATCTTTCGCTCCGGTTAAAATGAAAATGGATCTGGCCGAAATTATTTCATCCTGCCTGATTCAGTATTATGATGGCGGCGCGAATATTCCGGATGAAATTATTATTCCCTGTTCTTTGCCGGACGAGGCAGTCATCACCGAATGGCTGACGGATAAGAAAGAGAAAAAGGTCGCACTGACTGTGCCTTCTCGCGGAACAAAAAATGCTTTGCTGGATATGGCGGTTGCCAATGCCCGCAGTCTCTGGGATTCCGGGCAGAAAAAGGAAGAACAAAAAACGGCGGGCATGAAAATTCTTCAGGAAAAACTATCACTCGCGAAACTTCCACAGAGAATTGAAGGTTATGATATTTCCAATATCAGCGGCAAGCATGCTGTGGGGTCGATGGTCGTGTTCCAGGATGGCGAGCCGGACAAGTCGAGCTATCGTCGCTATCGGATCAAGACAGTATCAGAGTCTGACGATTATGCGATGATGTATGAGGTGCTGGCGCGCCGGTTTGCGCGGGGAGAAAATCTGCCGGATTTGGTTATCGTTGACGGTGGCAAAGGCCAGTTAAATGTTGCTCTTTCCGTATTGAAAGATTTAAAAATTAAAATGGATGTCATTGGTTTGGCCAAGGAAGAGCGCGCCATATTTTCCAGTAAAGGCGTTAGAAAAAAGAAAACAGGAAAATCCGAGGATCGTGTTTATCTGCCGCGGCGTAAAGACGCAATTTATCTTTCCGCCTGGCCGCAGGCCATGCGTTTGCTCCAGCAGGTGAGGAATGAAGCGCATCGCTTCGCTTTGAGTTATCATCAGCAGATAAAACAAAAAAATGATTTGCATTCGATTCTCGATGATATTCCTGATGTCGGTGAGGCGCGCAGGAAAACATTGCTGAAACATTTTGGATCAAGCAAGCAAGTTAAAGAAGCGACGCTTGAGGAATTGCAAAAAGTGTCGGGAATTGGTAAAGAACTGGCGGAAAAGATTTATAATGGTTTGAAGAAGTAAAACATATAGTCATACCGGCGCAGGCCGGTATCCAGAACCTATTTAAAATACTGGATTCCGTGTCGCGCTTCGCTTGCACGGAATGACAAAAAGGTAATTACGACACCATCTCGAATGCCGGGTGGCGATCTTTAAAAATATGAGATTGCTTCGTCCGTCACGACGGACTCGCAATGACAAGAGAGACAAAGAAAGAGAATAATTATCTAATATGAATTTGATAACGATTATTTTTCTGGCTGTTGGTCTGGGTGTAGACGCGTTTTCCGTGGCCATCGGCATCGGCGCCACAAATGATAAAAAATCATGGGCTCCGGTGCTGCGATTGGCGGCGGCCTTCGGATTGTTTCAGTTTGTCATGCCCATTATCGGCTGGCTGGCCGGTCTGACTGTCGTCGAAATCATAGCGTCATTTGATCACTGGATCGCTTTTGCTCTACTGGCTTTGGTCGGCGGAAAAATGATCTGGGAAGGATTTGAAAAAGAAAGCGATGAGGAGAAAGCCGATCAAACGCGCGGCTGGCCGCTGCTTCTACTTTCCATTGCCACCAGCATCGACGCGCTGGCCGTAGGATTTAGCTTTTCCATATTAAAGGTGCCCGTTGTTTTTCCCGCGATAGTCATCGGTCTGGTTTGCTTTTTAATGACAGTTACCGGTATGTTATTTGGCAAGGTCTTGGCAAAGCTCTTCGGCAAGAAAGTCGAAATATTCGGCGGCTTGGTTTTAATTGCGATTGGTGTGAAGATTCTTATTGATCATTGGATGTGATTATTATGCGTCATCAATTTATTGATATGGGAAAAAAAAGAGCAGATAAATCATTCAGCATGATGAATAAATCAATCTGGCTTATCTTATTGCTCTTAAGTATTACTCTTTTCTCGTGCTCAACTTTTCTATCTGAAAAATATACTACTGAGGTTCCATCAAATCAATGTATGCCTGTTTTTCCCGATAAGGATGGATGGTATGGCGGTGATGGCGCCTACTCCATCTCGCTGGATCAGGAGCGCACCCTGTGGCTGTTCGGCGATACATTTGTTGCCCATGAGGAAGGCAGAAAAGACCGCGTTGATATGGACGTTATACTGGGAACAACGCTGGCGATTTCCACCTGCTCCGTTAATAACGAATTTAAAATTAAATATTATCTGAAAAAGAAAAACGAAAAATTCATATCATCATTTGGTGAAAATGAATGGCTCTGGCCGCAGGACCCTTTTATAGTCAATCGTGTTTTATATATTCCTTTAATAGCCGTTACAGCGACAGATAAAAAAGGGGAACTTTTCAACTTTAAGATTACAGGACACAAATTAGCCCGGATAAAAGACTTCACGTCGGCTGATCCCTATAAATGGAGAGTGGATTACATTGATTTAACACCGGCGATTCCGCCGGAAATTGCCGCTTTTGCGACAACTTCCGTTGTTCATGATAATTATGTTTATTTTTATCCGTTCTACGCTTATTCCAAAGACGCGGTGAATGTTTTAGGGAATATCCTTGCCCGTATTCCCGTAAGTAAACTAGATAATCCTATGGGAGCCATTGAATATTTTACCAAAGAAGGAACATGGCAGAACAACCTGAATCACGCGCAAGTAAAAGTTGTTCTTGACGCTTGTGTTTCCGAGCTAAGCGTAAGATACCATGCCGCCGATAAGAAATGGATTGCGGTTTACTTATCCACGCAAAACAAAGGTGATAAGTTATTATATCAATTCGCTGATGAACCGGAAGGCCCATGGTCAGAGCCGAAAGCTTTAGCCATAAAGGTTCCCGAAGTTGATCACAATAGCACGCTGTATGACAAAAACAGTTTTTGTTATGCCGGCAAAGAGCATATTGAATTTGCCAGAAAGAAAAATCTTGTTGTAACTTACGTTTGTAATTCAGTGGAAAATTTTGAAAAGAAAACCAGCTTCCTCCGCCGCAATCTTTTTCTCTACCGGCCGGTTGTAAACAACATAAACTACTGAAATGCATATTGCTCTACTATTACTGGATTCCCCGGTCAAGCCGGAGAATGACAAAGTATAAACTTATACAAGTTCGATATTCAAAGTAGAACGCGGCGGATATTTTTTAGATACTTTAAATTCAACTTTCAAATCAAAGATGATATCGAGGCGGCAAGAAAAAGGCTTCTGAGGCGTATTATATATACGTCGAGGACGCCGACGACGCAGCCAACAAAGATAGCGCTTTGAGTTGAAAGCTGAATCAGATGCCAAGCCATTTGACCAAGTTAAAAGCTGCAATCCCGCCCAGGTAGGAAACAACGAGCGTCATAGCAATGGTGGAATAAAACCATTTATTGCTGTTCATTTCTTTTTTCAAAACGGCGATCGTCGCGGCGCAGGGTATAAAGAGCATCATCACCACAAGAAATGCCGCGGCTGATTCCGGGCTCATGATGGTGGGCAGTATATTGGTCAAACCTTCTCTGCCCACGGAATAAAGAACTCCCAGCGTAGCCACGACATTTTCTTTCGCTACCAGACCGGTTAAAAGCGCGGTAATCATCTTCCAATCCAATCCCAACGGGACACCCAGCGGCTGGAGCAATTTACCAAACGAAGCAAGAAAGCTGTCTTCCACTTTCCCTGAAGGAAAATAAGATAAAAACCAGACAATCAGGGAGACACCCAGAATGACGGTTCCCGCTTTACGGATGAAAGATATTGTTCTTGACCAGATGACCATTATGATCGTTTTTATATCGGGGCTATGGTAGATGGGCAGCTCCATGATAAAAGGAGCGTCCTGTTTCCCAAGAACCTTGTTGACGAAAATTCCGGCGACACCGAGCACCGCGATATTTAGAGCCAGAATGCTCCAGGATACATAAGCGGCATTTTCCCTGAAGACGGCGGCGGAGACAAGCGTCAATATGGCCAGCCGCGCGGTGCAGGGAACAAAAGGAATTAAAAGCAATGTGATCATCCGGGCCTTGCGTGTTTCAATAATTCTTGTACCCAGAACTGCAGGTACGTTGCAACCAAAGCCCAGGCACATCGGAATAAAGCTTTTCCCATGCAGGCCGACAAGATGCATGATTCTGTCCATGACGAAAGCGGCGCGCGCCATATAACCGATGTCTTCCAAAAGAGCCATGATGGCAAAAAAGATCAGCAAAATCGGCAAAAAAGTGAGCACAGAGCCGGCGCCACCAATAACGCCGTTGAGCATTAGCCCCTGAAGCCATGCCGGCCAGCCGGTTGTCAATGGTTCACAAAATTGAATGAATTGGTGGATCAGATTGCTCATCCAATTTTGCAGCGGAACTCCCACCACATAGGTGAGAAAAAAGACAAAGGCCATGACCGCAAGTAAAATAGGAATACCCAGAATCGGCCGCGTCAGGATATGGTCAATTCTGTCGGTCAGCACCACTTGACCCATTTTAAAGCGGGAGACGGCCGCTCTGGTTATTTTTTCAATCCAGTCGTAACGGCCATTGACAACGGCATGCAGGGCGTCTTCATGCTTGATGAGAAGATTCTGTATCTCATCCCATGCGGATTTCCGCGCCTTATTTTCCACCATTGTTGATACTTCAGGGTCGCCTTCCATCAATTTTATGGTAACCCATTCGGGCGTGTAAGGCTCCTGAATATAAGGCCGGACTTGCTCTAAAATGTCCTGGTAAATTTCCTGATGATCGGCGGAGACTTCTGGTAATTCAGGGTTATATTTATATTCAGAGGAGGCGATCGTTGAAATTTGATTCACCAGCTCTTTGATGCCGCTATTGCGTTTGGCCACCATGGGAATAACCGGTATTCCCAACGAATCCTGTAATGCCCGTGTGTCAATTTCGGTGCCTTGAGCGGAAGCGACATCAATCATATTGATGGCCAAAATTACCGGACGATTGAGTAATAGAACTTCGGATAAAAGATAAAGGCCTCTTTCCAGCGCCGCCGCGTTTAATATGAGCACTACGAGATCGGGTTTTTCCTTGATGATAAAATCACGGGCAACCCTCTCTTCTTCGGAAAACGCGGTCAGGCTGTAAGTTCCCGGCAGATCGACGATTCTGATTAAAAGATTATCGGCGCGATGAGTTCCCTCTTTCTTTTCCACCGTTTTCCCCGGCCAGTTGCCGACATGCTGGGACAAACCGGTAAGAATATTAAACACCGTCGATTTGCCTACATTGGGCTGGCCGACAAGGGCTACAAATATTTCCTTTTCGATGGGCGGCAGGCAGACTTCGTCGCTGGGATCGATTTTATAAACCATTATTTTTGACGCTTCGCCCTGGCCCAGCGCAATCCGTGTATTTGCTACCTGAATGACGATAAGGCCTCCGCTGACCTGAGCGACGCGGAATCTGGCATTCGTGACTATACCCATGCCGGCCAGGCGGCTGGTCAGGGCTGAGCCGCCTTTAATGGAATTAATAACTCCCTGATCGCCTTCATGCAATGATGTTATGGTAACTGGTTCGCTCATTAATTTTCACTTTCTAAATTATCTGGCGCTGACGCGATATTTTTTCAACAACAGTTCCGGGCCGTAAGAATCTTTTGTCCGGCGCAAATTTTTATTACCCATATCTTCTTCGAGATTAAGATATTTGTATTGAGACTGCAATCTCTTTGCTGTGTCGTTGAACATAAACTCATAAATGCCGTGATAATTCTTGGATGCTTTGGCAAAATGCAGGCAAAATGTGTCGCTGTTTAACGCCTCGCCGATAATAAAACCTGCAGGATTGCCGTCAATGTAATATATTGTTCCCCAGAGCGCAAGCTCGGGAACTTTTTGCAGCGCTTCACTGCATTGATCAAAATCTGTTTTATCCGGCGCTGTTCTGGAATTGTTTTGCCATTCCTGTAAAACACGCAAGGCGTCCTGAAAATTATTTATGGATATTGGTTTGCCTTCAGATACGTATAAGGAGAGAAACTGGTGTAAGTGATTTCGATGGCGCGTGTATTGTTTTCCCTTGAAACCGGCCATGTTTTCAGTGAGGTAAATATAGTCGGATTCGTTGTCGTCGCAAGTTATGACGAATTTGTTCTCCGGGAAACAGGAAAGCCATTCTTCCGGTATGGGGAAGAAAAATTTCTGCTGGCCAAGGAGATCATTGAATGTCTGCATGTCACAGCCGTGCGGGTCGTTTAACGGCATGATATAGCGCTGTTTTTGTTTGTTCTGACCGGAAACAAATAATCCGCAGTCCGTTGTCAGAAATTCATAATTGCTGGTCTTGCGGAAAAGATAAACGTTGGCGAATGTATAATCGGAAATTTGTAAATTCATTTGATGAAAGCGATCTGTCAGGCAACTGCGGTGCTTCAGATCGACAGTTTCGAGTGTTTCCATATAAATATTTATTTAGTCCTTTCTTTGTTCGGTTCAAAGAATAAATTTGTGATTGTTATCCAGGAGCCAGCGCCTGTGCGCCTTATATTCCGGTATTGCCGTTTCTATTAATTTCCAAAATGCCGCTGAATGGTTCTTTTCTTTAATGTGCATCAGCTCATGCACAATCACGTAATCAATTATATCCGGCGGCGCCATAATCAGCCGGAAACTGAAGGACAAATTGTCATCAGCCGAGCAGGAGCCCCAGCGTTTTTCGGCGGAAGTTATCTTAACGCTTTTAGCCAGCAGGTTAAACTCCTGACTGAAAAAATCAACACGTTGCCGGAGATGTTGTTTAGCTTTCTTCTTATACCACGAAACAAAGTAAGATACTCCCGTTTCTGCCGCATCAGCGGTGTTAAGATAAAAACGATTGCCCCAAAAAACAAGGCCTTTCCGCTCATTTTGTTCAAAAAATGTTTCCAGCGGAAATAATTCACCCAGATAATAAAACATTTCACCGGTGATATATTCCTTGGCTTTGTTTCTAATTGCCTCTTCTTTGTGTCTCTGTATCGTTTTGTTAATCCAGCTTTGTTTTTCCTGCACAAAACGATTTATTTCACCAATCGGTGTAAAATAAGGCGCGGCGATGACCAGTTCGGATTTATCGCTGATTTGCAGAGAAATGGTTCTTTTTCTTTTTCGACTTCGTTTAACTGTATAGTTTATATTCATGAAAAAGTTGCTTTCTTCCGTCATACCGGTCGTAGGCAGGTATCCAGACGTAGTACGGGTCTTCAGACCCGTTAAACAGACGAACCTAAAGGTTCGGACTACATTGTTTTCAAAGGTCTCTTTTTATTACTGTGATTAGCATATTTTGGCGGTTAAAGCGAGTCTGGAAAGGGCTTTTCATTGGTTTAATTTTGTGTTAGTCAAAAAAGAAAAATTCATGAGTTGGCGAAATGGGAAAAATTACTAAATGCCCTTGGGGCAGTTTTGAAGTTTTATCGGATGCCCCTGACCATAAAGTAAAAAGAATTGTCGTTGAACCCGATGGTGTTTTAAGCTTGCAACGCCACAAGCAGCGCTCGGAACATTGGTTTGTTGTATCGGGTAAGGGCATTGCATCTGTTGACGGCAAAAAAAAATCTTTGCATGTGGGCATCTCACTGGATATTCCTAAAAAAGCGAAACACCGGGTACAGAATTCTTCTGGCGAAAATTTGATCATCATCGAAGTGCAAACAGGTGAATACTGCGGTGATGACGATATAGAGAGGTTCGAAGATAAATACGGCCGGATTTAATCGACGTATAGAGACTAAGACTTAATTAAGTTCCCTGAATCACTAGCTCCTTGTTCTGGATAATTAGCAGCTTCTCAGCGTTCTTTTCCACAACATTTTTTGTATTTCAAGCCACTTCCACAATGGCATTTATCATTTCTGCCAATTTTTTGACCAAGCCTAATGAACTTGCCCTGATTTCCAGCCTCAAAGAAATCTTTTGATACCTTTTCTAGTTCCTCATTATAAACCCATTTTTGATTATTAAAGGCAATTGCATCTATCATGTTCACACCATTTTTTACACTGCCAAAGCCAATCCATGCATCCGCTTTGCTTATATATTTTCGTCTTCTACAAAAGCTTAATAACATATTTTTTAATTCATAACGATCATTAGTATTCAGTGATATATATGTAACTCCAACACGTAGAGAGTCACTATCATTTGGTGGCATAGAAAAATTGTGAAATTTTTCATCCTTTAAAGTTTTTAATTTTGTAATTTTTATATAGCTTACCAGATTCTTTCTTGCTTCACCTGACCAATCTAAAAGATGAAATATAATGTCTGTAATTTTAGCATCTTTTAACGTTTTAATTTCCTTGCAAAGATTATCAAAATCTTCATTTATCCACCTATTTTTAATTTTATCACCTTCATCGGATATTTCTAATTCTAATTTTAGTGGATAATAATTCCTATCAATTAATTGACCAATACTTTGATCAATTAAGACCAAATCTCTGTTTGGTGCCTTCCACAATTTGTGATTCAAATGATATCCAAGAAATACTATTTCTTCTTCAGCAATGAAATAATCCATTAATACTATTCTTTGTCTAATATAATAAAGAAAATCGTAAGGGTCTTGCAAATAGTGGATAATTATTTCCAAGTCGAAAATAGTTAAAATAATTGGGAATGGGTCATTATCTTTTTTATCCAGCATGACATGACATTGATGAGTTAATGATAGATAATTTTCTGTCGTTATTCCCATTATATAAACTTCATCAATTTCTTCTGACAGTTTTATATCATGACCATCTTCATCTATGAATGTTGAGCCTTTTTCTAATATTCTTTGACGACATATCAATCCTTGTTCATAGGCATCTTGAATAGCTTTCTGGAAATCATTTTTTAATGATTCATCATCACCTTTTCTTGAGAGTTCGGTTAGTTTTTTTGATTTTACTTGAACGCATAATGCTTTACTTCCAAGAATGCAAAGGACATCAATATCTGTATCAACAGATCCTTTTTGAGATATGATCTTAACTGATTTAAAAGTTCTGTTTATTCTAAAAACCTTTAATAGAAAATCGTATGTAATTTCTTCGCCAGTTTTACCTCTGTTTTTCCCTGCTTTATCAATATAAGCTTTGTCATTGACCATCCAATAAAAAGGACTTTCATATAGTGATTCGAATAATAAAAAAACCATTGGCACAAAATATCTTTCATGATCTAGCCTGATAATCGGATGAGAGTTTATGATATTGTAATGCCCAATTGTTTTAAAATGAGAATTTAAACCCTTGTGTGGTTTGACAGAAAAGTTATTTAGAAAAGCCTCAATATTAACTTCGTTACTAAAATTTGATTTTTCAATAACAAATAAGTCTATTAAATTTTTATAAAAAGACTTCCAATGTTTATCTCTTATCTCATCTATGCTTAATTTTTCTTCATCTTTCACACAGTCAAAAAACAATTCTTTATATTGATGAAATTCCAACATGGGTAAACTATCTTTTGCATGTTTATCCCAATCTTCATTAGCGTTTTTTTTCTTCATACGCTCAATAAATATAGGTAACCTTTGTTTTAAATCATACCAATGAACTTTTTTTGATTTTTCTTGAAAGATATCTTTGATTCGAAGAACAATATTTTTCGAATCCGTTATATTAAGCTCTCTTTCTTCAGTAAGCCATTTTATATCGTATTTATATTTTTTTTCTAGAAAATCTAGATATTGAAAATCATAAACGCCTGCCCCAGAATAAAATATGGACTCTACAAGCATATCTCCTTTACCAAAAAATTCTTTCTGATCTGCTCTTGAATTTTCTCCCCTGTGTTCAGCTTCAATGTTGTTCTTTAATTTTGCGAAGAATGGTGCTAAAATAGATTCGTGCAATTCTTCCAATAATTCGTATGTACGTTGTTTCATTTGAATTAAATCTTGAGGAGATTCTGGTACATTGAAATCTATTAAATTCTGAATTAAAAAACCAAGAAGTAGAGATGCTTCCTTGTTACTTAACCTTTCTCTATAATTAATATCCTGCATCTTTTCAGGATTTACATGAAAGTCATCAAATATAATCATGCAAAGAGCATATATATAGCCCTTCGATACAATTAACTCTTTTATCTCTTCAATTATTATTTCAGTAGTTCGCATTAAGTGACCTAACCCGATAATTTGGGCACTCAAATATGGTAAAATATAACGCAGGGACTGTTTCCCGAACAGTCCGAATACTGGATTACCCAATCAAGTTGGGTAATGACACTTTTTTCGTCTACCTTATAGTTTTTCCCACAATAATATCTTTTTGTCTTTGTTTTCTCGCGATATTTTTTTCCACAAAAATCTTTCTGCCGGTTGCGGGATCAATTTCCGTAAAATACATCAGGCTTGAATAAGTTGAAGGAAGCGGCGTAAAAATCTGCACTTGCCGCGGGTTCGTCTTCAGCTCTCTGCCGGCGAAAGATTTAAGCTCGCGCATATCTTCCTCTGTGCATCCAGGATGGGCGGCGATAAAGTAATAAGTAAGAAATTGTTTCTGTCCTGATGATTTGTTGTGAAACTGCAATTTCCGTAACGAAGTGCGCGGAAATTGGTGAGTTGAACAATCCCGCGCAGCGGAGGGTGTGATACCCCGCAGTTTGTTTTGTGGTTCATACCCGTGAGTCATTTTTTCAAAAATCTGCTTAAAATTTATCAATGACTGGATTTGCGGCTTGCCCATGAGTCTCAAGGTGTTTGAGGCGATATGTTCGGGCGCCACCTTCAACTGGCCGGAAACATGATATTTGACCAGTTCCTGCATATAACTTGCGCAATGTTTTTTGTCAGCTTCAAGTAAATCGTAGCGAATGCCGGAAGCGACAAATGCTTTTTTAACGCCTTTGATCTTTCGCAAACTCTTCAGCAGATTGATCTGGCAGCTGTGGTCAGGCCTCAGCGACGCGCATACGTGAGGATAAAGGCATCGCTTGTCCTGACAGGCACCCTGAGTCTGCTTGCGCCGGCAATCAATGCCGTACATGTTCGCTGTGGACCCGCCCACATCCAGGATGTAGCCTTTGAAATCAGGCAGCAAAGCGAGCTTTTGCGCCTCGTCAATTATTGATTTTTCACTGCGGCTGATTACCGTTCTTCCTTCATGCAGGCCGATAGAACAGAAATTACATTCACCATAACAGCCGCGATGAGTTGTTAGCGAAAATTTAATCGTTTCCATCGCCTTGACTTTGCCTTGTGTTTGGTAGAAAGGATGAACGTCGCGGACAAAATCAAGCGCGTATATATTATCCAGTTCTTCAGGCGTTAGATGAGGTTGCGGCGGGTTTTGGACAAGGTAACGGGGACCATGCTGCTGAAACAAACCTTTCGCGGTTAAAGGATCATTGTTTTGATAAAATGTATTAAACATTTGGCTGAAAGATTTTTTGTCCGCGACAACCTTCTCATAGGCGGGTAACTCAATGTAATCAGTCGGTGGGGCAGGGGAGATATAACAAATTCCTTTGATGTCTTTTATATTTTGGCCATCCCGCAATTTCTGCGCAATTTCTAAGGTAGCTTTTTCGGCCATGCCGTAGACGAGCACGTCCGCTCGGGCGTCAAACAAAATCGATCGGCGGATGGAATCAGACCAGAAATCATAATGAGCGATACGGCGTAGACTTGCCTCTACCCCTCCCAGCACCAGCGGCTTGGTTTCTTTAAAATACTGTCGGATCAGGTTGGCGTAAACTACGACAGCGCGATCGGGACGGCGGTTATTCCTGCCTCCGGCGGTCAGATCGTCGCTGAGCCTTTTTTTCTTTGTCGCTGTGTAATTGGCAACCATCGAATCCATACAGCCGCCGGAGATGCCCCAGAATAAATCCGGTTCTCCTAACCGGCAAATATCAATATCGCTATGAATATCGGGCTGGGCGATGATCCCAACACGAAATCCAGCATTGGCGAGAACCTGACCGATTACGGAAACGCCGATAAAAGGGCTGTCGATGTAAGCGTCGCCAGTGACAAGAATTACATCGAGCTTGTCCCATTTTAATTTTTTTAATTCCGCTCTGGTTGTGGGAAGGAACATATTATTTTTTGACCGAAGTGGCACGATCGCGCAGATTTGTTTAAAGTATATTGATTAGTATCAATCCCAAAGTTATGGCCGTCAGAAAAAGCAGCAGTGAAAAACGTCCGAGCCAGCGATGTGTTGTTCTCACGACTGATTTATTTTTAGCTTTAAATTGATAAAGTCTCAGAAGCAATGTGGCGACAGCAAAATTAAACGCGGTCAAGCCGATAAGTTGGTGAAGTCCATCGATGTGCTCACCGTTTGTGCTGGAAACATAAATGAAAGCCATGATTATGCCTGCTGACATTCCCAGAAGACTAAATGAATTTAAATATTTATGAATTTTCAGCCAGCTTCTTTTCTTGCGAAAAAACATGGCGGCGCTGACACCGGTAATGATGCCCAGTGTTGATATTGCCATCAATAAAATGTGCAGGATAAAAAACATGGGTGCTTATTTCCGGAACCGAGTTGCGAAAATTAAAGTTTAAATTCCATTGACTGCCCAACGGCAAAGCATTCCAGATTTTTGCGGCTTTTTTTAATTATCTCGCGGCAATCATTCACAACCGCGTCAATTTCATCATCTATTCTTTCCTGATTATGATGAAATAACCCTAATTTATTTACTCCGGCATCCAGCGCCAGATTCAGGGCGTCTTTGTAGTAAGAATGTCCCCAACCGCGGGTTTTTTCATATTCTTTTTCTTTATATTCGGCATCATGGAAAAGTAAATCAGCGCCCCGTGAAAACTCAAGATAGTCCTGATAATCAAGCCCGCCTTCATGCTTGTAACCCAACTCGTTATCGGTGAGAAAAACAAAACATTTGCCGTCTTCCTCAAACTTGTAACCCGTGCCCTGATTAGGGTGGCTGAGAGCTATGGGCGTGATAATCATCGAACCAAGGGTATAGTGTTCAACGCACGTGTCTTGATATGATATATTGGCGTGGATGGCATCAAAATTTACCGGAAAATTAGGCGCCTCCATGACGCGCACGAGCATTTCTTTTATAGAAGCCTGAGCAAAAGGACAGCCCCAGATATTCAAATTGGTTTTGCGTGAATAAATGGGTTTGAAAAAGGGGAAACCCATAATGTGATCCCAATGGGCATGCGTTAATAAAAGAGTGAATTCATTACGGCCGGCCGCAATTAGAGAATTGCCCGCCTCTCGAATACCGGAACCGGCGTCAACGATCAATATTCGATCATCATTTGTCCTGATTTCGAGACAAGTAGTGTTCCCGCCATAGTGCAAATATTGTTTGCCCGAAACAGGGATAGAGCCTCTGGAGCCCCAGCATTTAATAATCATTTAACACCCTAATGAGACCCAAGCTTCAGAAACAAAGTGCATAACCTAATAATCTAAAGGTCACACGAGGTCACAGGCTGAAGCTTGCAGGTCGAATTATCCCGCGGGCGAAGCTTAGCGGGGTTCACACCATTTTATATTTAATAATACAGAATAAATTTTAAATCAAGCATGATATAATGCCGGGTATCAGCGGAAAGATGTCAAAAAAATAATTATTAAGCTTGCTATTGTAATAAAAGTTCTTAAATTAGTTCCAAATTCCTTTATTAAGGAGGTAACTTAGATGAAAAGCATAAAAATAAAGGGGATGAGCTGCCAGCATTGTGTAATGGCTGTAATTAAAGCACTCGCCGCTCTGGATGGGGTAAAAGATGTCAATGTCGATTTAAAGAGCGGCGTGGCGACTTATGAGGAAGTAAAAGCGGTCGCTCTTGAGGTGGTTGCCGCGGCGGTAAAAAAGGCGGGATACGAAGTTGTTGAATAAAGTGACCTTCGATATTAATGGAATGACTTGTGCCTCGTGCGTAAGGCGCATTGAAGAAGGTTTGCGCCAAACTCCCGGCGTGTCAAAAGCAAATGTTAATTTCGCCACACAAAAAGCCGTCGTTGAATATGAAAGTAACCAACTTGATGCCAAAGAGATGCAAAACAAGATAACTGATCTGGGCTATGAAGCGTTAATTGATACATCCGGTTCGGATCAGGCGAAAATAACTATTTCCGTGGGCGGGATGACTTGCGCGGCTTGTGTGCGGCGCGTGGAAAATGCGCTGAATTCTGTTACGGGAGTGCTCGATGCCAGCGTCAACCTGGCTACCGGCCGTGCCACAATTGTTCATGGAGCAAAATGGGATGGCCCGGCGGCACTTAAGAAAGTTATAATCGAACAAGGTTATGAATTTCTAGGTGAACTCAAGGATAATCTTGCCGATCCTATCGAAGCTTCGCGGGTCAGGGAATTCAGAGATCTAAAAATAAAAGTAACCTGCGGCGCGATATTGAGCGTTATCATCTTTATAGGTTCAATGCAGCACTGGTTTGGTTTTCTGCAAATCATTCCTCGCCCGATCATGCTTTGGGCCATGTTTATCTTAACCGCTCCCGCTGTTTTCTGGGTGGGCAGCCGTTTTTTTGTAGGCGCGATTAAAGCCGCCCGGCAGAAAACCTCCGATATGAACACTCTTGTTGCCGTGGGGGCTCTTGCCGCCTATGTTTACTCCGCCGCGGCAACTTTTTTCCCTCATTTATTTATGACAGCAGGCGTAATGCCTCACGTTTATTATGACGGTGCGGCGATGATCGTCACACTTATTTTGGTGGGCAGGCTTCTGGAGGCCAAAGCCAAAGGAAAAACTTCTACAGCCATAAAGAAGTTGATGGGGCTTAAACCCAAAACGGCGCATCTGATCAGGAAAGATCAGGAGTCGGAAGTGCCCGTGGAAGAAGTGCAGATGGGCGATATCCTGATTGTCAAACCCGGCGAAAGAATTCCCGTTGACGGAGTTATTTTATCAGGCCAATCAACGGTTGACGAATCAATGTTGACCGGCGAGAGCATGCCGGTGACCAAAGAAATCGGACAAAAGGTATTTGCCGCCACCATGAACAAAACAGGCAGCTTTACTTTCCGCGCGACAGGTGTGGGCGCTGAAACCGCTTTGGCGCAAATCATCCGCTTGGTTGAAGATGCGCAAGGCTCCAAAGCCCCCATCCAGCGTCTGGCTGATAAGGTGGCCTCTGTTTTTGTTCCCGTAGTATTTGTTGTTGCTTTTATTACCTTTGCTATCTGGTATTTTCTCCCCGCACAAAGCAATTTCAGCCGCGCTTTGATTAACTTCGTTTCCGTGCTGGTGATTGCCTGCCCGTGCGCGCTGGGATTGGCCATCCCTACGGCGATCATGGTGGGAACCGGCTTGGGAGCGCAAAGCGGGATTCTAATTAAAGGCGGCGAAGCTCTGGAAAAAATACATAAGCTTTCAGTTGTCGTCTTCGATAAAACAGGGACACTTACCCGCGGTGAACCGGTGTTAACCGATCTGGTCGCGGCCAATGGATTTGACGGCGCGCAGGTTCTTGCTTATGCCGCGGCGCTGGAGAAAAACTCGGAGCATCCGCTGGCGCAGGCCATTCTGCAGCGGGCGCAAGCCAATGGAATTGCAGTTGCCGTCGTGGAAAAATTTACGGCGGCTTCCGGCCTGGGAGCGAAGGGTTTCCTCAAAGACAAATTGTGCCTTATCGGTAACCGCATGCTGATGGAAAATGAAGGTGTTCTTGTGAATGCGCTGGATGATTCCGCGGCAGTGCTTGCCCGTGAAGGGAAAACTGTAGTTTATGTGGCTTTAGAAAAGACGGCAATCGGGCTTATCGCTCTGGCCGATGTGCCGAAGGCTTCGGCTAAACAAGCGATTGAAAGCTTGAAGCGCAGAGGATTGAAAGTGATGATGGTCACTGGTGATAATGCCGGTACGGCTAAAGCTATCGCTTTTCAACTGGGCATTGATCAGGTATTGGCGGATGTTCTTCCGGGCAACAAGGCTGATGAAATAAGAAAACTGCAAAAGGCGGGTGAAGTTGTCGCCATGGTTGGCGATGGGATCAACGACGCTCCGGCACTGGCGGCAGCGGATGTGGGCATTGCCATTGGCGCGGGAACTGATGTGGCCATTGAAGCCAGTGATATAACTTTGATCCGCGATGATTTGCTGGGAGTGTCTGAATCCATCAATCTGTCAGAGGCCACAATGCGTGTGATCAAACAGAATCTTTTCTGGGCTTTCTTCTACAATGTGATTGGAATACCTGTCGCTGCGGGCGCTTTGTATCCCTTCTTCGGAATACTGCTTAATCCCGAATTTGCCGCCGCGGCCATGGCTTTGAGTTCAGTATCTGTTGTGAGCAATTCTTTGCGTCTGCGCCGTGTTTGGAAAAAGCGAAGCCCGGCGCATAACCTGAAGGTCACACGTGCTGGGGCGTGAAACGTAAAGTATAAGGAGTTAGATGAAGGAACTGTCGTGTTTATCCCCGAATTAGGAATAAGCAATCAAATATTTGTATCACTTATTTTCAGTAGAGGATAGTTGACAAAATTGAGGATTACCATTTGAATTGTGGTATTCGACATCGCTAATGAACCAATCAAAGATTTGACCCCACGCATTTTTTAATGAATGGCGAGAAAAAACGGAACTCCGGCGACACTTAAAGGATGCCACCGGAGTTCTGAATAATTTCAACAATTGCTTGCCAGAGATTTTCTATGATGTTTATTACGGCAAATATCTCACAAGGGCAAAATCATAATTGCTGCCATTGTAGGAATATCCTGCTGCCACAATCCTGCCGTCAGACTGGATGCCGAGAGCAAGGGCATAATCATCACTACTTCCAATAGGTGTGGTTACTATGCCGCCTGTGCCAAAGCCTGTATCAAGGCTCCCGTCTGTGTTATATCTCACAAGGGCAAAATCATAGTTGCTGCCACTATTGGAACTTCCTGCCGCCACAATCTTGCCGTCAGACGGCTGGATGCCAAGAGCATAGGCATAATCCCAATCACTTCCAATAGGTGTGGTTACTATGCCGCCTGTGC
>PLMV01000124.1:883-4957 GCA_003141615.1 Syntrophaceae bacterium | reverse complement strand
AGGGCAAAATTATATTTGCTGCCATTGTAGGAATATCCTGCTACCACAATCTTGCCGACAGGCTGGATGCCAAGAGCATAGGCATAATCATAAATACTTCCACTTCCAATAGATGTGGTTACTATACCGCCTGTGCCAAAGGTTGTATCAAGGGTTCCGTTTGCGTTATATCTCACAAGGGCAAAATCATATTTGTTGCTACTGCTATTGAAGGAACGTCCCGCTACCACAATCCTGCCGTCAGACTGGATGAGAGCATTGGCATAATCATTATTACTTCCAATAGATGTGGTTACTATGCCACCTGTGCCAAAGCCTGTGTCAAGGGTTCCGTTTGCGTTATATCTCGCCAGGGCAAAGTCATATTTGCTGCCATTGTAGGAACTTCCCGCTGCCACAATCTTGCCGTCAGACTGGATGCCAAGAGCACTGGCAGCATCATTAATACTTCCAATAGATGTTGTTATTATACCACCTGTGCCAAAGCCTGTATCAAGAGAGCCGTCTGTGTTATATCTCGCCAGGGCAAAGTCATTTTTACTGCTATTACTATTGGAGGAATTTCCTGCTACCACAATCTTGCCGTCAGACTGGATGCCAAGAGCATGGGCCGCATCATCACCACTTCCAATAGATGTGGTTACTATGCCGCTTTTGCCAAAGCCTGTATCAAGAGAGCCGGAGAGTGTACTTACAGTTACTGTCACTGTATAATCCTGTGTCGTAGCATCAGCCGCAGTCACTGTATATGTCACCGGACTGGTAAAGTTATTGGCCGTTGTCCCGCTTGTTTGAACGGTTGAACCAACGGTAACACTGGCGCCGGTTGTAGTGAATGTCGCCACCATAGACGTCACACCTGTGCCAAAGGGCATAGTTACCGCTATAGTTTTTCCCGTTTCATTGATCGTCCCGAAAACGCCGTTCAGAGAAAATGCCGTAATTGCTTTTGCCGATGATGGTGCTGGTGTGGAATCACTACCACCACTGCAACCCGTAATAACCATAATCAACACAGCCGCCAGTAACATGTACAATTTTTTCATTGCCACCTCCCTTAGGAACGGACGTATTAATAAATTTTAAAAGACATTTTTAAGTATTTATAAAAATAGGCTATCTAGCCTTGTATGTCAATGAAATTATAGACCGCAAAATATGAGGTGTCAATCCCGCGACTTGAAATCCTGCATTCTTATCAAAGGTGACGATTTGTTTAGGAGGAAGAAACAGCTACCGGGCCACAACTATTATACCAATCCTATTTTTTTGCCAACTGTTTCGCCCAAAGCGTCAGCCAGATGACGACAAATATCATCATGGCGACGCCGAGCTTATATGCCACCATTGCCCACAGCCAGATAGTACGGATTTCCTGCCAGGTAACGCCTTCACCCCATAAGCAAAGCATTCCCGCCGGCTGTCTGGGCATAATCAGCAAATAAGCAATCCATTGAATCGGCAGGATACAATAGGCGATTAACACAGTCCACCATCCGGCCACTGCCGCAACCCGCACTTTTTTTGCAAATATTTCATCCATGCTTTTATCCTCCATCTTTTTTTATCCTGATTTATTCATCCAGTTGCTTTCCTCTGTGTCCTGCGCTTTCGCCTAATACGCCCAATAGGGGCCTGTTCCGAGGATGGACGTTTTTCCGTCAATCCCCACATACACACTTCGTCCCAGGAAAAATGGGAGCCCCCAGTCAAACGATGTGTCCGGTCCGCCGAGTTCAACGAACACATTATTGGATGTCTGAAAAAGGGTATCGGCGTCGCCTATTTGGAACGAAACCACGCCGCTCGGAGAGCCCGCGTAGCCCTCGGTAGTTGCAGACAAACTCTGCGTGGAAGAAGGGCAGAACCAGTCGGCGGCAGTTCCTGAAGCACAGGTTGTAAGAGCGCTTATCGAACCAGCGTTAAAAAATAGTCCATTGGAGGCGCTGTCAATGAAACTATCGTTATACGTTCGGCTGTTAAAAATAGTGGTGAAATTTCCTGACGAGTTGGCAGGATACATAGTGACGCCGGAAGGTGTGTTGTTCGACTGCGTGCCGATGCCAAGGACAAGAGTGCCGTTAACCGAGACCGCTCCTCCGAGAGGAACACTTGGAATCTGCAATATCACGCCGTTATTATCAACTGGAAGGAGAGAAACCGGGTTTTGGACTTGGTCAATTAGTGGTACTGTTGTAGCGGTACAGCTTGAACCGCTACATGAATAATATATACCGTTGCCCGGGAAACTTGCGCATGTTGAACCGCAATCTTCGGTGAATAGGCCGACGCCAAGAATTCCGTTGAATCCGGTTGCTTCCGGAGTAGTGTCGGGGCTCCCGCATGATCCGGGAACTGTACCGAAGGTGGAATCAATGATCTGGATGGGAACTCTTACCGCCGGTTCGCCTCCCAGGATGACCTCCGCTGTCTGAACCGGTCCCCAATCTGCTGAACCGTCAGCGTACTGCACGCATTCTGTGAGCGAGCCTGAACCACTCGCAATTTGTGTGAAAGAAACGCCTGTCAAAACCGATTTGAATATCCGCAGGCCGGAAGCTCCCGTATCCAGCAGAATATTATTGATGGTTTGACAGGTCGAGGTGCCGGGAGAGCAAACCGTAACGCTTACGCACGGCTCGTTGGGATAACCTCCTGGTGCCACGCCGCCGTTTACAGTCACGGTAAGCACGTTATTCATCGGTGTCACCGTCAGGACCGTAGAATCCGAGATGCCACTCCAAGTGGCAGTGATCGTTGTCATACCCGTGGAAAACGAAGTAGCCCGTCCGTTGGAACCAGATGTATTGCTGATTGTTGCTACGGATGGCGACGATGAACTCCAGCTTGCCAGAGCCGTCAGTATCTGCGTCGTACTGTCCGGGAATGTTGCCGTGGCAGTGAATTGTTGTGTTACTCCCAGGGTAATGGTCTTGTTTGTGGGGGCTATTTCGAAAGATGCGATTACAGCTAACGTAGCGGAACCGGAAATGCTTCCTGATGAAGCCGTAATTGTGATTTTTATTGTACCTGCACTGGACGAAGTAGTAACCAGACCTGTGTTGCCGATCGGCGCGTCTGTTGTATCGGAGGAACTCCACGCTACGGAAGTTGTTAGATCTTGTTTCATGCCGTTTGAATACGTGCCGGTAGCGGTGAATTGTTCGGTTGTCCCCGGAGCAATGCTCGGACTTGCCGGCGTTACTGCGATAGAGAGAAGCGTTGCGGTAGCATTTCCCGACCCGCCGCCGCTGCATCCTGCCGCCATAAAAAGGATCAGAACAAGAAAGAGCAGTTTATTTAATTTCATCGATGCTAATCCCTTGCGGTATCAAATCCGGAGCGTAGGCGCGCCCCTGCAGGTTGCGCATATGTCCCCATTTTTCCACAACGACGCCGTCTGTTTTTACCTGGACGTGCCTGCGTCCTGGCTGACGCTTGGTCTTTCTCGCGGCCTTCTTATATTCTGAATTATAGGATCCGAGAAGCAGTGTCAGATCGGGATGAGTCAGCCCGTTCCAAGCGATACCGAAGACGATTCCTGACGGCGAAACATATTCCCGGATGGTCATTGCTTCAGTTCTTATCTCATGAATTGTATATGCCGTGGATGTTCTTGTGGCTCTATGCGCGGCCGAGAGAGCCTTCTGATCTGATTCTATCGAGTCGGCTGATTCACCAAGAGCGGCCTGAACCTGCCCGGCATAAAGAAAGATTATCAGGGCGAGGTTAAGGACAAGTAACGTTACGGAGAACAATCTTGTTTTCATGATTTCAACCGTGTTTTTTTATTTATACCTGAACAGCATTACTTTGCTATTCCTTTTCAAACTTTGATTTCTCCGCTCCGCAGACGGGACATGTCCATGATTCCGGTAAATCTTCAAATGTTGTCCCGGGAGCAATACCGTTATCCGGGTCGCCCTTAACGGGATCGTAAACATAACCACAGACGCTGCAAACATAGCGGGCGGCAGCCCGGGGAGTTGCCGCCGGTTCATCTTTCACATAAGTGGGAGCAGTCTTCGGTGATTTACCGCCCTTGACCTGCTGATAATAGGCATAAGTCATGGG
>PLMV01000124.1:0-791 GCA_003141615.1 Syntrophaceae bacterium | reverse complement strand
ATTTGCGGCTGAGTTTAATTAATTCGTGCGTGTAATTTTCTTTGTTTATGCTGATGGCCACTGTTGCCGGATTCGATGTAACTTGAAACATGGAGTTGGCAACCTGACCGTTGAATTTGTCATCCTGTCCGGAAGTGACTATATATAGACCATAACTAATTTTATGAAGGGCGGCTCTGTTCATTATATCCTCATGTAAGTTTTTCAATCGAAGAGTCTTATAGCGTAATTTTTCCGCCAGCGCCATTAAAATTTAGTGAGACCCAAGCTTCAGAAACGGAGTGCACTGAAGCTTGTTGGTCGAACTATCCCAGGAGCGCAGCGATAGTGACTCTCGCTGAGAGTGAATGGAATGAAGCTCGAAGCGCAGGAGGAACAATCCCGCCAACGTAGTTGGCAGGGACGCGGAATTTGAAACTCCAATTATAATGAAACTCAGATATTACAAACGCAGCACAGTAATATCTGTCAGTCGAATTATCCCACGTGCGAAGCTAAGTGGGACTATATTTTGCTATGTTTACAGGGAATTTTTTCTTTTGACAAAAGAGACCTTTTCTTATAATTAATTTAAATTGGAAATAAATTCCGGTCTTGCAATTCGCGACTGAGGGCAGTTTTGGAGCCTGGGGCATTCAAACCAATACTGGAATAAACTTTAATCCGGAGATTATTATATTATCGTATCCCAAATTACGGAAAGAGAAAAAATAATTATGAACTATCAGGAATTTTTAGAACGCGATCATTTTAATTTAGAAGAACTTATGGCTTTTGCTTATGGGACGCTG
>PLMV01000199.1 GCA_003141615.1 Syntrophaceae bacterium | reverse complement strand
ATTTGAGGCAATTCGCAGGTTATGGATTCCCTTGACACACTAGACTGCTTGTCTTATGCTTTCTCAACAAAAAAACATTATCATAATAAGGAGGCTTTATGAAATGGTATCATTATGTTGCTTGCTTCTGTGCTGGTCTATTCTTAACCAACACTGTTCCACATTTTGTCCACGGGGTATCGGGTGACTTTTTTCCCTCTCCATTTGCACATCCACCGGGCAAAGGATTATCTTCTCCAACGATAAATGTTCTGTGGGCACTGGCTAATCTCGTTATCGGATACATCCTCTTGAGGGTAGGCAAGTTATCCCAAACAAATAAATGGAGCCTCCTTGCATTTTTTGCTGGTGTCGTTTGCCTCAGTATACAGCTAAGCATCGTATTCGTTGACAAGATGCATTAAAAACGCAGACTCCTGCGTTTTTCTATTCCAGCATAAACATCGACGCCCCAAAACGTTCCAGGAGTCATTCGTTCCCCCATTCATCCCATATATTAATTACAAAAGGTCTCTTGTTTAAGAAGAGCCGGGAAGGTTTCGGGTGGTGCTGTGAAGATATAACCCGCAGAAGAAGCAGCCACCTAATATAAAAGATTTCTTACCAAAAAGTTTTTGTTTTAAAAAGATTTAAAAGACCTGCTTGAATACTCCATCTCTAGATTAGTTTTATCCATTTATTTTATTGATTATTCCTGAAATATATTTCATAAATAGAAAAATTAAGTCCTTTGAAAGAGAACTGAACAATATATGAGGGAAAAAGTTTTTTTCTTATTCGTTATAATCAATTTTTGCCTGTCATGTACCACTCTCCATGATCTGGACATGTATAGATCAAAAGGTGATTCAATTGTTACAATGTATGATTATGACTGGAAAAAAGTATATGACGCAATGACGATTGTTTTAAATAACGATGAAGGTCTCTCGCTATATTTCAAAGAGATGAGTTGCATCCTTGAATATGCAAAGAGTGAAAAAAGAATATGGGTAAAAACGAAAAGTCAAGGTATAGTTGCAGGTATCTATTTTATTCCACTTTCAAATTCAAAAACAAAGGTTGAATATGTGGGTAGCCGGTTTCATAAGAATATTTTTAGTGACAAAAAAATAAAACAAATATTTGAGAAATCAACAGATATTTTAAATCAAAACGATATGGGTTGGTCGTGTTAAAAGGTCTAGTCCCAACGATTGAAAAAATATGAAAAGGATAGAATTAAACTGCATAGCTGATGGTAACTAACATGCTTGTGGTTTAATATAATGGAGTCCATGCTTTAAGTGCCAGCGCCATTGTTATCTAATCCTTTTATCCGCACGGCGCGCTGAAATCTCTTTTGATAATAGGGGGAGTTCAGGCTGTCAATGTGGACGACTTTATTCCTGGAGGATGCGTGGACAAATTCATCGTTGCCGATGTAAATTCCCACATGCCCTAACGAACGATTTGTATGGAAAAAAACAAGATCACCTTTTGTAAGGTTTTCACGGGCTATGCTGATGCCCACGTTGGCTTGCTGGCTTGCAACACGGGGTAACTTTATATCGAAAATTCCATAAATCTTTTGGACGAAAGAGGAACAGTCAATTCCTTTCAGGCTGGAACCGCCAAATCTATAAGGTGCACCTATGAATCCGGTAGCTACTTTAACCAGTAGTTGCACTTCCTCGGGACTGTTCCACTTGCCCAAGAGTTCTTCTTTATTGACTACTTCAGTTGATTCATCGGCAGTGGCAACATCTTCTTCATCTTCATCGGTTAGTGAATCATCAACATCATCTTTCAAATCTTCATTTACCGTTACATAAGTTGATTTTTCTGACACATGAGTTGACCTGGCCAGAACAAGTCTCTGCCCGACACGTAAACTTTTTTGGTTGACATGGTTAAGAGCCATTATTTTTTTCATGGGGAGTTGCGTTTTCCTGGCGATCTTGGATAAGGTATCCCCTTTCTTTACATTGTAATAAGTTGGTTTAGACTTTGTTTTGGCCGTGGATATTGAGGAGCCTTTAGGGGAGATAGTTAAAATCTGATTTGGTTTAATTTTAGCTTTATGAAGATTATTATCTTTCTTGATTTTATCAATGCTGACGTCGAGTTTCTTGGAAATGCTGTAAAGACTGTCACCATCTTTTACTTTGTATTGTGTTGCAAGAGCGTTCGTGTCAAAGCTAAGCAATAAAACGAAGAGGACAAGAAGTCCTGAAAATACAAAAAACTGCCGTTTCATCATGAAGTGCCTCCTTAATTATTGGGGGTATCATTTTATTAACGGTGTACATATTTCGATTTAATATCATATTAATAACCGAAAAAGAAAACTAAATTACTGCACACACCAACTTTATATTTTTTACAGCAATGTACAACTAACTACACTATGCGCATACGACATACTAAAAACGTACATGTCTGTCAAACTTATTTTACAACCCTTTTTTTAATGTTGTCTGTCAAATAACGATTAATATTATTTTTGAAAAGTTGTTGTTATCATGCGGCGTACAAAAAACAAAAAATATATCGTCAATACTTTATGCATTTCCCGTATTCAATAAGTTGCTTTAATTGTTTTTAAAAACAAATTGCATGGAGAATATTTATTTCCATCATCCATCACAATATATTAATCAATAAAGATCTCTTTATCCAGAAAACCTGGGAAAGTTTTAGATGGTGTTATTCCGATAGATCCAGCAGAAGCAGCAGCATGCCCTATCATATACGCCATTCCACTTGCTCCAATATGTTTTCGTGATGGCAACCATTTTGAATCATGTCATGAACTTGATTCAGCGTTGCTCTTAGCCTGTCAATCAAATCACTTTTTTTATTGATGTCGATTGCGGCGTCGTGAAAGAGACTGTTCATTTCATTTAACTGATACTTTGTATGATCCAGGTCTTTGCGGAGCTTGTCATTTTCTTCCCGCAGATCTTTTATTTCCTTCTCATACATTTCATTTTCCGAAACCATTTTTGCAGAATCAGCGAGATCACTTGGTTCTTGTAATGATAAAGAAGTGTCAACATCAGCTAATGGTTCTATTGTAACTGCCGGTCTTACAGATTCTCTCTTATTCTTGCCTCTGGCCTCAGATGGGTTCTTCAATTTAATTATGTCATAATTAAATTGTTCACAGCTAGGAGATTGTTGATACGTCTCTATAACCTTTTGAGGTTCTATCGTAAGGTTTCTTGCTATATGACTCCATGACATAACAAAGTTTCCCTTCAAAAGTATTTCAACGTGTTCTTTTGAATATTGTCTTGCAAACTTGCATGATTTGACCAAAGTATCCCGACCTATGCCTGTTGCCCGGGCAATTCTTTCCAGTTCATTTGTCCCATATTTTTCTTTGTAAAATGCATTGATGGATCTGCCTATTTCCCAATAGCCGCTGATTGAAAAAGTCTGCACATGGGTATGTATATTTGTTGCATACGCTATAAGTGCTTCCTCGGATTCAGGTTCATAATTGCCGGCAAGTATTTCTGTGGTGCTGACTCGGGGAATAATCTGGGTTTTTGAATTACTATCGACATTATCCACTGTCTCCTTGGGTAATGGATGCTCAATGTCAATGAATTGTGTGTATTGGTCTAAGTCTGAATTAATCATCTGGTTTAAATTATCTGTCTGCATAGCCTATTCCTCCTTGATTTCTTTCAATTACCTTCTTGATGCTGTCTTTCCACCTGATCTTTTGATTATCCCAATATCTCTCGCAAAGATCCAAAACATATTCATCTGAAAACAATTTCATTAACCTGTGCGCACAATCCATAGTAGCAACATCATTTTTAAAACCATTCATGGAAAGTCTTTCATTCAGCTTGTTTGGTTTCCCTATCCAAATGGTTTCCGTTACATAAGGAAGCACTTTCTCGATGACCTGATCAATTTTATCATCCAGCATCGGTTCACAGGAAACACTTGTCTGATATCCTGCGTTAAATGCATATTTTAATGACTCCAGTCTTTCTTCAAAATCAGGTGCATTCGGTTCCCAGAATTTTAATACCGTTGAGTCTGCGGAACCGATGGTAAAACGGAAAAGAATCTTGTCTTTATATTCTTTGAAGTAGTCGCATATTGCTTTGATACAAATCAGATGCGGTTTTGATACGACAAGGACATTATTGCCCGGTTTCAGTATGTGATATAGAAAAGTCATGCAGTCATAAAGATGTTCCGGCGTTATGTCATGGGTGAACTGAAAGTCAAGGCAGATAGAAGTCCTCGAGATACTCAATACGACGCCAATCAGCTTTACAATTATCTTAGCCTCGCAATGAAGTGCTATGCTCAGGATGATGCTAATTTACCAAATAGTTTTTCGCACGTTATCTTATTGCCAAATGTTGACTTTAGGTGGTTTGTTAAGGGAGAACAGTGGATCAAACAGCTTCAAGTCGGCGTAGACCGACATATGCAATTCGACATACAGGAGACGGATAGGTTTGCAAAGAAGAAGAAAAAAAATCAGATGTATATTAAGAAAAGTAAAGAACTGGACGAATGTTTGGTAAAAATTCCTATTTACTGCCGTTCTTACTATGATCTTGTTAACTCTTTCGAAAAGGTTATTGCAGGATATCCACTTGAGTCGCATTGGCGAAGAATTAGTCGTGAACTGAGAGAACTTGCTAAAATTGCTAGCGATGGGCTATAAATTAGTAAGGAAGAAATTATCTTGAAAATTGCATCAATAGCTTCTGGAAGCAATGGCAATTGTTATTATCTTGAGAACGATAATGATGCCATTCTTGTAGATGCAGGAATAAGTGCCAGGCAGATAGTTCAAAGGATGGCTAACCTAGGGCTTTCTATGTCTAAGGTGAGGGGAGTATTCATATCCCACGAACATACAGACCATGTCCGCGGCGTTGATGTTCTTTCCAGAAAATATTCTGTTCCGGTCTTCATGACTCAAAAGACTTACTCGTCATATGGAAAAACAATAAAGGATTCGTTGCTAAATTTCTTTTCCCCAGGCAAGCAGATGAAGATTGGCAAGATCCATGTAAATCCATTCCTGAAATTTCATGATGCAGCAGAACCTTGCAGCTTTTTAGTTTCTTCTGAAAGGATGAATGTTGCTGTAATGACCGATATAGGCTTGAAATGTTCTAATGTCATTGCTCATATTAAGAATGCTGATGCAATATTTTTAGAATCCAACTATGATGATGACATGTTGCAGAAAGGTCATTACCCGCCATATCTGAAAGTAAGGATATCCTCTGATTTAGGCCATTTGTCAAACACACAGGCAGGTTTGATTGCTTTGGAGCATGCTTCCGTAAGGCTTAAGCATGTATTCCTCTCTCACATTTCAGAAAACAACAACACTCCAGAACTTGCATTCCGCACATTTAATAATTTCATCAAGCAGAGAAAAGACCTTAAACCAAAAGTATTTCTTGCATCAAGATACAAAGAAAGCATTCTTGTTTCTCTAGATTGAGCATTTTATAAATGAATAATAAAAACCCCCTCAATCCATACAAGCCTTGAGGGGGCATGTAACAAACAGATCATGTGTTTGTTGTAGCGATTATATCTATTTTGCCATTTCTTGTTCTCTATGCGTTTTGTGTTACCTTCTTAGCTGACAAATGTCTTCACTGCTTCAATAACCGGGCTGGTGAACAGAGCCATCAGAAGTGCATACAGAGCGAATACTCCGACCACTTCGCTGACATACATTTTTTCATATTTACGTTTCAGGGAAACCATGACCAATCCACCAACGATTAAGCAGCCCAGTTGGAAAAATGGGAAATTGGTTACTCCCGCTGCCGTGTATTCAGCAAAGCTGAAAGTTGCTGTTAAAAGAACTACCGCCGCCGCTACTACTGTTGTTGCTAATGTCTTTTTCATGATCTGTTACCTCCTGGGTAATGTGTTTATTTGCCTTTATATTAATGAAATTTGCGTGCCAAGTTTTCAAAAGAAATAAAATAATATTGTAATATATTGATATATAATGTTAATTAGCGACAGAGACCATTTGCAATAACTGTTTCAAATGTCCCTTTTCTTCTCTTTTGTTAAATGAAATGTTTAAACGGTTGAACGATATATGAAAAAATATGGAGACCGGCCGGATAGTCAGGTATGATGACAATTAAGGAAAGAAAGTATAATGTACATAGTAAGAAATAATTCAAATATATGATGAATGACGAAATAATTTTAAGTTACCTTGAAGAATTGGCTGAAAAACTGGAAATATTAGTTCGTGATGAAAATATAAACATTGAGGAGTCTTCCAGTTCTGGAGGTCTGTGTCGTGTAGAAGGGAAACATGTTATTATTCTTAATTCCAAAGCTTTAATAAAAGAGAAAATTCAAGTTATGATTACGTCGCTGCAACAGTTTGACCTCGGCGGTATGTATATAAAACCAGTTATCCGGGAATTACTGGAAGGATCGGTGCAGGTATAGTCAATTATTATTAGATTATGTTTTCTGATATAATTACATTTTAATGGTGAAGGAGGATTGTTATGGAAAAGAAATTCAAGAATGAATTCGAACAGAAATGGAGCAAATATTTTCCCGAAGCTGATTTACCCATCGGATTTTACTACACCGATGCAAAAGAAGAAAACAGTATGTTAAAGCCCCCCAAGGGACATCGCTGTATCATCGCTGATTTAGCAAGTGTACGTAAGGGGAATACGAGATGTTTTGATGTCAATACGATAGGCTGTGGTGGTGGAAGGCGATATCTGGGTTTCGAGGATAGTCAGGCACCCAATTTTGAATATTTTCTTTCTTACGGTATTCCGGGAAAACTTGAAGGAGAAAGATATAAGAAATCGCCAGAACTTGTTAAAGAGATCATGAATCAACAGACCCTGTTTAAAGCGCCTGCAAAATATATTGTGTTCAAACGGTGGGACTCCATGGAAGAAAGTGATGAACCGTTAGTGATCATTTTCTTTGCTCCCCCGGATGTCCTTTCAGGTCTTTTTACTTTAGCAAATTATGATGAGACGGAATCCAATAAGGTCATTGCTCCCTTTGGTGCCGGTTGCGGTTCTATAGTTTATCATCCTTACCATGAACTCCAATCCGAACGACCTTGTGCGGTATTGGGTATGTTTGATGTATCTGCCCGGCCCTGTGTTCCTGCTGAAGTACTTACCTTTGCTATCCCATGGCCAAAATTTGTTCGAATGGCAGATAACATGGAAGAAAGCTTCTTGATCACAAAATCCTGGGACAAAGTTAAGAAAAGAATTAAAAAAATGGCCTAGGCTAGCAGCATAATCACCGGGGCAGTTTAAAGAAATGATACTTAGGCTCACATTAAAACTGGCAAAAAAAATAGGAATTGCTCCTTTGCCGGCTATTCCATGCGATGAGAATAGAAATCCCATGCTGGACTGGTGCGCAAATCTATTCACAGTGCAGCGTACACAATTTATCATTATGACAAATTCTGCATCATTATACTCTCTGATCCTGCATGGACGGGGGATTACGAACGACAAGCAGTTTGTTCGAGAAGTATTGCACTGTATGGAAGAGTTCATGATCATCGATGGAAATGAAATTATGTATGAAAATTTCATCGAACCAGAGAGTAAGATAATGTATTTTTCTAAAATAATAGACCGGAGAATCTTAGGCTCAATGAATGATCTTATATCTCAGGCAAAGTATTTTCTCATCGAGAAAAATAAACCGTCATTTGACGTGTCTATTCTAATAAATGAAACCCCAATGTCCTATTTGAAACACAACAGTCCCAGAAAAGAATTCCAAAAACTTTATCTGCCAGAGAAAGAACCAACAAAACATATGCAAAAGAAAGATATCGTGATTCACATTAACGATTGTCTCTTTATCCGTGGAGCATTATGATAGCTATCTCACGGTGTACCCTCGAGCATCAAGACAGGCACCGATCTCCCTTTGATAGTCTGCACGCATTTGATTCCGTTGTGCTTCCGGCATGTTCCCAGCAGATGGCTGAGTCGGGTCGTAATGTAATTGGCTTACAGCCCAGCTATGGCATTCGGAACGATCCTTCGCCTGCAACTCTATGCTCTGGCCTTGCTGGGGATAAACAAAAATTCTTTCAGCCGACGATGGCGTTACCAATGGCTCTGGTTGAACGTACTCGGGAGGAGGTTCTTTGATGACCACTGGTGGAGGTGCATAATAGCGTGAATGATAGCGCGCCAGAACCGCCGCCGTCAATATTACCACTATCACCGACAAAGGCACCAACCAATACCCTTCATCTCCATGGTCCCAATCATCGCCCCGTCCCCCTCCTCTTGCGTAACTGGATAATGGGTTTACAAGAAAGATGATCATTGTGAAAATAAGAACTGTCATGGCAATTTTCTTCATATTTTCCTCCTTGCCAGATTCTGTAAGTATATTTTAAATCTTTATACTCCACTTTTCGGGGTCATTTCCTCACAGACCTCATACTTTCTGAAGCAATCTCTTATCAGAGGCCATCAGCAGACACGAATGTCTCTTTATCCGTGGAGCATTATGGTAGCTATCTCATGGAATACCCACGACCATCAAGACAAGCACCCATAGCCCGTTTATAGTCTGCACGCATTTGATTCAACTGTGCTCTTGGCATGCCACTGGTCGGCTGAGTCGGGTCGTAATGTGTCTGGCCAACAGCCCAAATGTGACACTCATAACGATCCTTTGCCTGTTGCTCTTCGCTCTGGCCATTTTTGGGATAGACAAAGATCCTTTCAACCGTCGATGGCGATACTGATGGGGCCGGTTGAGCATACACCGAAGGCTGTTCTTGGTCGACCACTGGTGTAGGTTCATAATAGGGTGAATCATAATAAGGATCATAATAATAAGGAGCCAGAACTGCAGCACCTCCTATTATCGCCCAAGGCGCCCACCAACCCCAATAGCCACCTCTTACATAACCGCCTCTTGAATAGCCGCCTCTCGAATAGCCACCTCTCGAATAGCCACTGCCAGAGTGGCCGCTGCTCGAATGGCCGCTTACCGAATGGCCACTGCCCGAATGACCGCTGCCAGAATGGCCGCTGCCAGAATGGCCACCGCTTGCAGCATTAGACAATGGGTTTACGATAAAGATCATCATTGTGAAAATAAGAACTGCAAACGTTACTTTCTTCATATTTCTCCTCCTTGCCTAACTCTATAGACATAATTTAAGTCTTTATACTCCACTTTTCAATGTGTTATTATAAATAATAAGCAAGAAGTACACCCAAAAGAAGAAAATAGTGTAAGTATAAGATATCAAATCACTTATATCAATTATACAGTTTTTGATTGGATTATTTTCATTAAAAATGGATAGTATGTATACAGTTATTAGTATCCAGTTGAATAATAAGTACCCAGAGAAGTAGAATGGAGATAATAAATGGCGGACCAACTTGACCAGAAACAGACTATCGCTGAAATTGAAGATGATGTTACAGAACTGGAACTGGAAGATGATGCCCTGGAAAAGAGAATGAAAAAGCTGGAGAGAGAAGCTTCACAATTGTTAAATCATTCAAACGAACTGCTGCAAGAACTTAACAAGGCAAGATCAAAACAGGAAGAAGCAAAAAAAGAAGATAGCGAATTAAAAGATATAGAAGAAGAATAAACCTCTTCAAAAAATTATTTGTACGAGAATGGGTTTAACTTGAAAGTTTAACAGAGTAAGCATTATTAAAAATCACAAGGAGAAAGCCAGTGATCTCATGAATGAATATCCGACCCGATGCAGAGACTGCTTCAAACTTAATACCTTAAAACCCAATCGATTCTGCAAATTCTGTGAAGACACTTCATTGCCCGAGACTATTCTATGCGAATTAAACCGAAGTATCCAGCATGACATGATGAAATTCCAATGTCACGCTTTCCAGCCTATGTTAAGGGATATAAAAGCTGTACCATCTAAACAAGTAAAACCCGAAGATATAAAAGCTCAGCAGAAGAAAGTCATTCAAGACATGATGCAATCAGATAAAAGCAAGTATAAAAATGCCCTGGCCCTGCAAAAGCTGAACAGAGATCCTGATGCCGTTATAATTGATCTTCAGTATCATCTGGTCTGGACTATCGTGAATCGGAAACCGCTATTCAAATCAGAAAAGGATACTGAAAAAGGACAGGCGATGTTCAGGCAATGTGCTGAAGAAAATGGCGGCTTCTTTAGGCTTATCCACATAGCCCCTGATCATGTTCACCTTCTTTTAGAATCTGACGGGAAAAAGCCTATAGATACTGTTATAAAGCGCTTCAACAAGCATGTTAATAAAGCAATGCCGCATACGTTTGATGAAATAAGCGGCCAGATCTGGAATGATGTCTACTTTGTTGAAACAGTCGGATGATTGAAGCATGGATTTCTACATTTTCAATACCTTTTGCAAGGATCAAGCTTAAATATCTATCCATATTATTCCGGTAAATAAACTCAGTGCTAAAACCTTAAAAGGAGTTATAGAAGAATTTATTTCCAGAGGTGGAACTGATTATGGTGCAATTGAATCTTCCATGGAAACAAATTTCAAACAGGTAAAATACAAACTTGAAAATGGTTTAGCTGTTCTTGTTTTTGATGACTAAACTGAAACCACCAATATATTTTTAGCTGATGATCCTGTTTTGAAAAAGCTTGATGCAGCATAGCTTCCACAGCTATCCGCACCGTAACAAACGACAACACAGTAGCTGATGATTAAGCTGAAGCTATTCCTGCTGGCGTTACCTTGTTCTAGCTGATTGATAGCTACCTGTTACAGCTACTGCTACTGTTGTATGGATTGAAACCAGGCAGCTGTCCTGTGGTATCAGCTACTACCAAAATTATTTTTTCAGCTGTCCATCCCTCACTTTATGAAACGCTCGAATAGCTGAACCACAGCTGTAATGATTCTGGGGAAACTAATGAGGAAGCTACTCGAAGCTAATCGAACCTAATGTTGATTCCCAGATACAGCTAATATTCCGAAGGATAGCTGATACTGATGCCGGCGCCGGCGTTGGACCTGTTGGATGGGAGGTAGCTACTTGAAGGAATAAAAGCTGCTGTCCTTGAACTCTTAATAGCGCGAGGTTTATATCATGATCAAATGCATTTACTGTGATAAAATAATGAAGGAAAGAATGACAATCGGATTTTAACCAAATTGTCACGTGTGCTAAATTTGTGCTAGAAGTAATAGAAAAAGATGGAATTAATAGAATTAACAGGAATAGATAGAAACGAAATTTTTATGTTATCTTAGGTGGTTACGGGAAACCAGATTTATTTCAAGGGGTTAAGTTTTTCATTGTTTCGAACTGAAAATCCGAGTGTCGGCAGTTCAATTCTGCCCTGGCCCACCATGAAACTACATGCCCTCCCTAAAAAGGAGGGCTTTCTTAATCTATCATTTCTCTATGCAACGCGGCAGATAAGTGTTCCCATGACAAAAAAAGACTCTTACTGATTTCCACCTCTATATTATATTCCTCCACAACCCTATCGTACTAAAAGTCCTGATTCCGGTTAAGTTTCCGCGTGATAATAATTACTAAATAAAAACTTTAAGCAGTAGAATCCAATACAATTTATGATTTAGCTTGACAGGTAGAGATATTTATTCTGTACTCTCGGTCATAATTCTATAGAAATTTATAATTCAGGAAAATTAATCATGACTGAAAATCCTTTGCATTTACTAATGAATCCAAAATCTATTGCTGTTGTGGGCGCAAGTAATGATCCTATGAAAATGGGAACTATTCAGGCACTCAGCATCGTGAAAGACGGCTATAATGGAGCTTTTTATCCTATTAATCTTACGGAAAAAACAGTTTTGGGACACAAGGCTTATGCTGCTGCTGAAGATCTGCCTGCAGTTCCCGATCTGGTCGTTTTTATAGTTCCGAATAAAGCAATAACGGCTCTGTTGGAAGATTTCGGTAAAATCGGCACTAAGCGAGCCATTATTGTTACCGCCGGTTACAAGGAAACAGGCGCAACCGGTCTGGACATGGAAAAAAAGATCAATGAAATAGCCGGGCGCTATGGGATACGTTTTGTCGGCCCTAATTGTCTGGGAATAATTAATTCTGAGATTAATTTGAATACTACTGTTGCTCCATTTTCTCCCAAACCAGGACTGCTAGGATTTGCCTCGCAAAGCGGCACTTACGTGGCCCAGTCTCTGCCATATTTGAGAAAAAGGGGAATTCAATTCAGCAAAGCTATAAGTCTAGGCAATGAAGCTAATATCGACATTGTGGACGCGCTTGCATATCTGGGTGAAGATGAACAAACAAAGGCGATCATTCTTTATATCGAAGGAATACGAGATGGGAAAAGATTTGTCGAAGTAGCCCGTAAGGTCACACAGCACAAACCTGTATTGGCGCAATATGTCGGCGGTTCCGCATCCGGCGCCCGTGCCGGATCAAGCCACACTGGAGCTATGGCTGGTCCTGATTTTCTTTATAACGGTATCTTGAAGCAATCCGGTGTAATTCGAGTGGGCAGTATTGAAGACCTCTACACGCATGGTTGGACACTGGCAACGCAGCCGCCTCTGCGGGGAAGACGTGTGGGAATTATGACTAATTCCGGCGGTCCCGCAACGGCCATTGCTTATACCTGTGATTTAGTCGGCATGGATGTTCCTCGATTTTCCGAGAGACTGCAAAAAGAAATTAAACAATATATAGAGCCGCATGCTTCCGCGGCTAATCCCGTGGATATGACTTTTCATTTAAGTATGAAGAAACTTGCCGTAACCCTGCCGGAGATTATGATGAAAAGTGGCGAGGTGGATGCGATAGTTCTGCATGGAGTTCTGCATTCCGGCTTCATGCAGGAAATTTACAATCATGTTGTTGATCTTATCGGAGGAATTAGCCTCGAAGAATTTTTAAAGCTGACTCAGCCGGTCATTACCGAGGCATTTGAACTGCCCCATAAGTATAAAATGCCGATGCTGGTATCGTCTTTCTTTGGTCGGGAAGATGGCTATACTAAAGGCTACCAGGATACAAACACGCCGGTTTTTCAGTCTCCGGAAAATGCCGCGCGGGCTTTAGGTTCTCTTTACCACTACAAACAAATTAGAGAACGCAAACCACCGGAAAAAATCGTTCTTCCGGCAGTAAGTAAGCTAGCCACTCGTCTAATTAATCAAGCAAAAGCAAATGGTCAAAAAGCGCTGGACGAACACGCGGCGAAAAGATTACTGGCTCAATATGGCGTGCCTGTTACAAAGGAAGTACTGGCCTCAACGAAAGCGGAGGCAATGGATGCCGCCCGAAAAATCGGCTATCCTGTGGCGCTCAAAGCTTGTAGTTGGGAAATCATGCACAAAAGCGGTAAAGGGCTTATCGCTTTAAATATAGAAAACGCCACCCAGCTCAAAGATAATTTCCAGTCTATCCAAAAAGCGGCGGGGAAACCCGTGCCGGTGCTGGTTCAGGAAATGCTCTCCGGAAACCGGGAATTTCTGGCCGGCATGACACGTTTCGCAGGATTTGGCGCGTGTGTTGTTTTTGGCTTGGGCGGAGTTTTTACTGAAATTTACAACGACTCAACAGTTCGTATGGCGCCTCTTGCTGATGTAGATGCACAGGAGATGTTCGCCGACATTAACGCCCGGAAGTTGCTGCAGGAATTTCGCGGTATGCCGCCGGTGAAAATCGAAAAACTCATCAAGATAATCCGGGCAGTGGGAAACATATCCTTACTGCATCCGGAAATAGCCGAGATTGATCTCAATCCCATTATCATCAGCGGAGCAAATCCGGTTGTCGCCGATGCACTGATTGCACTGGAGAGCAATCCTTAAAAGTAAACATTGTACTAGATAAGACTTAATCCAGTAATTAGAATTAAGTCTTGTATCAACTTCTTCCTGTTATCCACAAAACGTCAACCTCAGCAAATATGCTTTCTTTCAATCCGTAATCAATGAAGCCGTGTATTTTCCCTTTTAAAAATAATGAATAGTGCTATTATGTCTTCAACTTGTTGGGAAAATAGAAGTTCGTATATTAATTGTTGGCTAGGAGGAAAGAATGAAACTGAAAACTGCCACTTTGCTGGCAATCATTGGAACCGCCATTGCCCTTGCTTGGAACATCATCATCTTCCTCCGTAACTTGATGGGGGGACACATTCCAACTTTTTATCTGCTGTCCATTGGGCCGTCACTCTTCTTCTATGTCTGCCTGCTCATTTTCTTTGTCACGCTCCATCGCAACCAGTGAGCAATTTGTCGGGAGTAGCCATGACTGAAGAAATTGAAAAAATACTTGAACTGACCAAACCGCCAGCAGATCAACCGGCAGGGGAATCAACCATCTCAAAGTCGGCCCAGATCAGCCGGGTGTTTGCTTTCCTGGCTTTGGGCAGCGTGATTGTTTTCTGGCTGGTGACTCTCGGATACCTAACATCTTATGACCGCTTGGTCTATTTTGGGGACCTTTTCGTTGGTGAAGGATTCCTGCTTTTCGGCCTGTCCCTGGCAGCGATCACCTGTGCCAGCATCGGATTAAAGGTTGAGCGTCTAGCCATTGTTATAACGATTGTGGCCGTGGCTGTTTTTTTTGCACCGCTCATCATTCTTAGCTTCGCAAATTAAGTTGCCCATTGAATGAAATTTAACTTGCCGGGCGGACACAGCTCACGGCTGCGAAGTGAGATTTTCCTCCCGGGCTGCTCTAACATTCCTATATCGAATCGCCTTCATTGGCGCTTTTTTTGGGACAGATAAACAGACCAAAAGGTGAACAGATTTCCCTTAAAAAAGATTGTCGCTACATACCTCTGACACGATCATCGGTGCCTAGCACTTTTTATTTTGTGGTTAAGTATTTATTGACATACAAGACAGGACTTCCTATAGTTAAACTATGCAGAAGCAATATTTTATCAAAAAATTGTTAATCTTTTTGAAAAAAGAAAACGACATTCTTTTGAAAGGATATTCAGATGGGTATTAACGGAGGAAACATTGCAATAGCGCTGATGATTCTCGCTGTCATAGTCACTATATCTTTGGCCCTTTTCTTTTTTATTGTGCGGGGACATATCAATCTATGGAGAAGCAAAGATGAAAAGCATTTGGCGACGATAATTCCTCTCACATGGCTTGTTTTCATTATCTTTTCATATTTTATTGCATATATAGTTTATCCGGAGTTTGCCCGAAATTTACTATTGCCGATCGGGGGAAATTTTAAGGAAGAGGTATCGTTCGTTATTATTGTCACCCTGATTTCTCTGCTCAGCTGCTCTCATATAGCGTTTGTGGAAAAAATAAAGAGAAAAGAGGGCTCTCCTGTATTAAGCAAGGCAGCTCTCTATTCCTTTGCCTTATCGTTTGCGTATTTTCCAATAAGTCTTCTTTTGGCGCCTATCGCAATTTCTAAAATTGAAAGAAGTGAAGGGCGGATTTACGGAAAACGTTTTGTTTGGGTGTCGATGGCAATCAATTTATTAGTAATATCATGTCTCCCAATACTAGCCTCGGCTTTTTATTTCAAATATATGGTAGGTTGGTGGGTGATGGCCTTTGTCGGCACAGCGGTAGTTCTGTGGACGGTGGCACTTGTGTCTTGCTTGATCATCCCACGGTATCGCCTATCGGAGTGGTGGTGGACCGGTCCGCTTTGCGTGCTGGGAGCGATTGCGCTGGTTGTGGTATTTCATACTGAGTACGACACGCTCAACGTGCGACAGGCATTCAAGCTGGCACAACAATGCGACGTCGCCCAGATGAAAGCACTGCTGGACAACCATCCTAAACTCATCAAGGCCGAAAACTATTATGGCTTCACGCTGTTGGGTGAGGCCATTGCTTACGGTTCTGCGCCGGTCGTTGATTTGCTTCTGACCCGAGGGGCAGACATCAGCGCTATGTACGACAGAGGCACGCTCTTGTATATCGCGGTTGACGATCGCAGCAAAAAAGCCGTCGAGTTGCTTCTGGCACGGGGCGCGTCCCTTTATCTGGGCAATGACAACGGTGTTACACCAATGGAAATTGCCGGGAAAGATCCTGATATTTTCGCGTTGCTTAAGCGCGAAGCTGAGGCCAGGAGTAAGATAAAATGGGATACTAATGGCACATGGACCGGCAAAGGCAAATCCTATAATTTGACGTTGACACTGGACTCAGCCCAGAACGCCAAAATCCAGCAAGTCAGCAAATCGGGCGAAGGGGATTTGACCCTTCAGGCGCAGTACCGTGTGAACTATGCAAAACGTCCAGCCCTGCTCGAATTTTATAACATCACTTCGTCCAGTCATACGGAGGGTAAATCCCTTTGGGCAATAATTGAAATAGCTCCCGCTAATACGATGGTGTTCGAGTGGCTCGAAAGGGACTACACCGAAAAAACTGGGGAGAAGTCTCGGAATTTTTTCAGCAGAGGAGAAGCGGTGATTCTCAAGCGGGGCACATTAAAAACCGGGGACAAGGTTCTTTAGCCGGAGCAAAAGGCGGCCGCCTTGTAATTCTTTTTGCGAATTTCAACTGGTAATCATCATTTCTGACAACTGCCCAATACTGTGGATTAGTAGGTGTTATCTTTGTCAAGCCAGAATTTATTTTTTCTCTGTCTGCTAAGTCAAATATAGTTTAGGATATTTTATTTTTTCTTCTTGAACAGATCGCCAAAAGTACCCATAGTCTTAGGCGCCGGGGGGACATAATTGCGGAAATCTTCCTCTTCGCCTTCGCTGGAAATATTTTTATCATTCCCAACCAGATCAAGTGAAATTCTTTTGTTTTCGCGGTCAATCTTTTCAATTTTGACGTCTATTTCAGCTCCGGTTGCAAGAACATCGCGGGCGTGTTTAATTTTCTTGCCGTGCGCCAGCTTGGAAATATGCAAAAGACCATCCACCCCGGCCTCCAATGTAATGAAAGCGCCGAAATCCGTCAGGCGGGATACTTTTCCCTTGCATACGTTCCCCTCGGTATATTTTCTCACGACATCATTCCATGGATCAGGAAGCGTATCTTTGCAAGATAAGGAGATGCGATTATTTTCCCAATCCAGATTGATTATAATGGCCTCAACCGCGTCGCCCGGAGAGTAAAGAGATTTGACGTCTTCGACTCTTCCCCATGTCATTTCTGAAACAGGCAGCAGAGCTTGAATGCCGCCGATATCAACAAATGCTCCAAAATTTTGTACGCTGGTAACCACACCGCTTACGGTCATCCCCTTTTTCAGAGAATCTTTGAGGACATTAATTTTTTCCTGTTCAATTTTTTCAAGAAGGGGACGGCGGGACAGGATTACATTTCGCCCGTTTTCCGCATATTCGATAACAATAAAATCCAGTTTCTTGCCGACATAAGCATTTACATCGTCAACTTTTTTCGTATCCATTTGCGAGTATGGGCAAAAGCCGCTGGCGCTGGCGCTTATTTTGATCGAAAAACCACCCTTGATTTCCTTCTCTACCGTTGCCTCCAACGGAATTTGACTCTTGTAGGCGTTGAATAAAAAATCGTCAACGCTCCTGCTCGTCAGTAATTTGGTGGTAAAAAGTTTTTCACCGTGGCGCGAGGAAAGAAAATATGCGGTGATGGTATCGCCTTCTTTCACAGTAAGGTTGCCATCTTCGTCCATGAACTCATTTTTATCGAGATACCCTTCGCTTTTTGCGCCTAAATCTATGAATATCCATTCCGGTGAAATTTTTACTACGGTTGCCTCTGTTTTTTCACCGGCGTCAAAATGTTTAGGGGCAAGATTTGTTTCTTCCAGCATTTCAGCAAAACTNNTTTTTCCGATAACATAAAAAATATAATTTGTCTTTGGGAAATTTTCATTACAAAAAAACGGCTGAATCATCATATTTCAAAAAAAGTCTGGAAAATCGGATAAAAATGTACTATGAGCAACTTAAGAATATCTAAGGAGTTAAACAAGTTATGCGATTTGAAATTGCCCGTGGCGGCAGCGGGCTGACTTATGAAATCCGCAATATCGTGCTTATCGCCAAAAAGCTTCAGGAATACGGCATGAAGATCATCTGGGAAAATATCGGCGACCCGGTTCAAAAAGGCGAACATATTCCGGATTGGATGAAAGAAGTCCTGGTTGACATTATCAGAGAAGACGGCTCTTACGCTTATTCGCCCACCAAGGGAGTGGATGCCACGCGCACGTTTATTGCCGACTGCGTCAATTCACGCGGCAAAATTCAGATTACACCCGAAGACGTTATTTTCTTCAACGGTTTGGGCGACGCGATTGCCCGCGCCTATAGTTCCATTCAGGTGGACGCCCGCATGATCATGCCGGAGCCAACCTATTCCACGCATTTTATGGCGGAAGTGCTTCATGCTTCTTTTCCGTCCAATACGTACCGGATGAATCCTTACAACAACTGGCATCCTGATCTTCGGGAACTGGAGCAGAAAGTCAAAAGCCATAAGGCGATTGTCGGCATCCTGATTATCAATCCCGATAATCCAACCGGCTTTGTGTATCCGGTCGAGGCGCTCCATAGTATCGTCCGAATTGCCAAAGAAAATGATCTTTTTGTGATTTCCGATGAGACCTATATCAATATCATCTATAACGGCAAAATGACTGTGCCGATAGGCGATATTATCGGCGATGTTCCAGCTATCTCCATGAAGAGCATATCCAAAGAAGCTCCCTGGCCCGGCGCGCGTTGCGGCTGGATGGAAGTGTATAACGCGGACAAAGACCCGATATTCGCACGTTTCATTAATACCATTTTGCATCAGAAGATGTCGGAAGTGTGTTCGACAACGCTGCCGCAAATGGCGATTCCGCGGATCATGACGCATCCGGAATATAAAAATTATTTGCGGAAACGCACTCAACACTACGAAAAGCTTTCCAATATCGCCTATGGCATTTTGAAGGATGTTCCTTTTCTGATTGCCAACAAAACCAACGGCGCGTTTTACAACACGGTCATCTTCAATGAGTCGGTGCTCAATGACCGGCAATCCCTGCCGATTAAGCAGCCGGAGATTAAAAATTATATAGAAGAGCTGACAAAAGGCACCATTGAATACGACAAGCGATTTGTTTACTATCTGCTCGCGGCCACTGGCATTTGCGTGGTGCCGCTGACGTCATTCTTTACGCCGCTGCTCGGTTTCCGCATGACTCTGCTGGACAAGGACGTAGATGAATTTGAACATGTCGTAAAAACCATCGCCGAAAAAATTACCGAATATATTAATTCGTCAAATACAAGTTTACAAACAACTATCAATTTATCGTAAAGAAACGACTTGATCATTAAGGTATGTGGCTTTTATTTTAGTTGTGACGTTGATTTAAAAACTTGTATAGTGTCGGAGGAATTGTGTTCCTGTGTTTCGGTCTTATACAATCTATATAATTATTGTTAGCTTCGTCGATAGAGAGCAATATTATGGATACTTTACGCGTTGACATTTGTTATCGGCCATTACGGATCGGGTGGGCAATTAAATCAGATGACTTTCAAGCATTTAGAAAAGCGGTTAGATATTCATATGCCCTATGGGGCGGTAGATTCAATCCAATATTATTTGTTGATCGTGAATATGAATCAAATCAGCTAATTGATTTATTTAGGGTCGATGTGATTATACCTGTTGGTAATAGCGACGAAGTCAAAGACTTTCCCCAAAAATATCCATATTTGATAAAACCTTTTTTCCATGATTCAATCTTTATGAAGGGCAGCGAACACTCTCATCCAAGTTCAAATGTTCTCGATATATACAATGCGTTGGTATATTTGCACGATAAACCGGAGTGGAAGGAAATAAAGGACGTTGGTGTTTATTATTACTCTTGGACTGCGGACGATCCGTTGGCTGATATATTTTTATCTCAATTAGGGGGTTATCCAGATAAAGATGAGGTTGGTACAGATTATCTTGAATTGTTAAGAAACGCCTCCAAATTTACAGAGATTTCATTAGATTCAGAAAAACCAATATCCGCCGTTACGATTGACCATCCGAGTATTTCCTATCTTTCACGTCACGGCATGAAACGACACTATGGAATAGACCAAGGTAGGAAGTATCCTGGTTTCTTTGTGGGAAGTGGCACAAACCTCGAAGACTTAGTGTGTCACTGGAACCTAAGGGCATGTGATATATCCTTGTGGTTCATTGATTCCCAATACCTTGAACGTTATACAGAACTTCTTCCTGCATGGGAGAAAGCAATGCAGGACAAAGTAGCTGGTTATCGTCATGAATGGGATAGGAAAATAGCCGTCTGGACCCGATGGGAGGACATAAACGAAGCACGCAAGCCATTTGGTGAAAGTAAGCTTATACTTTGTCGTGTATCGGATGCAACGTGGAATGGACTAAATGTCCGAGCGCCAATGATGTACTTTGGGGAATCGTCTGTACTTGGGGTTATGAGCGATGAAGGTAGTAAACCTAAGGTCTCATTTGCATTATCTGATAAGCCTTTCCATGATGATATATGGTTTCATCAACAACATTTGGTTGCTTCTGTTTCTTTTATTGGCGGTCTGTATGGAGATGAACAGCATACATTTAATGCACCATATTTACCGGAGCTTAATGAGTTTTATGCTCGCACGATGCATTTCATTTATGACAAACTACGAATCGAGCCAGAAAGAATAGGTATTGTTATCGATGCAGCAGATCACGATAGTTTTCTGTATGCCTTACCCGTTGCAGAATTAATTGAGCGCATATTTGATATGGCAGGATATGAAGCAAGATTAAGCAATGCGGGACTTATCACCAAACAACTTATTAAACGACTCGGTGGTGTTCAGGGTGGAAGAGTGTTTAAAGTGCCAGGAGTACGACGTTTATTAAAGATTCATGGTCCTAATGCGTCTATAACAAAGAAAGAGGCATTGGGTATTATAGGTTCTAGAGATCCCGATCGTCCAGATGTAAAATTTAGTGATCATAAAGATCTATATATAGAGTCTCGGCCAAGAGGAGAAAAATTAACAGCAGAAGCAGTTTTCGGTTACTTGGTAGAAAAAGGTTTGTTTCGTATAGGTGTGGATTTGACTTGTCCCTCATGCAAAATGAACTCATGGATTCCTTTGGATGAATTGAAACATAAAGTTGTTTGTAATTTATGTGGTCATGAACATAATGTTACGAGAAATCTCACTAATATGAATCAATTGCATTACCGTAGATCGGGAGTGCTTGGAGTAGAGAAAAACGCTCAGGGAGCAGTGCCAGTCTGCCTTACTCTTCAACAATTAAGCACAAATCTTAGTAGCGGGTTAGGTAAAAGCCTTTATTCACCATCATTGGATTTAACACCTAAGCCAGGTAAAGATGGCGTTAATTGCGAAACAGATTTTGTTTGGGTTACCCCCCCCCAAGGGCATATTCACAGAAGACAGTTATTATTTTGGCCGAATGTAAAGATAAAGGACCAATTACCATTAATGATGTTTCTAATTTGAAACGAATCGCAGAATCTCTACCTACAAAACGTTTTGAAACATTCATAATCCTGTCACAGATTTCGCTATTTACAGATGATGAAATCAAAATTGCAAAAACATTAAACGACCAATATCACTATCATGCCATTCTACTTTCAACCAATGAGTTAGAACCTTTCTACCTACTCGGACGTGCAAAGGATAAATCTGGTATAGAATTAAGTTGGTCTAGCCCAAAAGAGATGGCGAAGTCAACGGCTCAGCTATATTTTTTACCTAAAGAAGTTGACGTAGATAATAAGAATATAGAATAATATGTGGACACCTTACTGGTTTTCTTGTGTTGGGATGCCGAAAGTATCTGTCAGTTTTTCCCAGGCTGATTCTAGTATCCATAATCGCGCATAAAAAACATTGACATTGTGTATCCAGTAGGCTACAATAAATTATGATTGAGATTCGAAAGACTGAGGCTTACGCCCGGTGGCTTGATGGACTGCGCGACATTCGTGCGCGTGCACGCGTGCTGGCCAGGATTGAACGCCTTGCAACAGGAAATCCGGGTGATGTTAAACCGGTTGGGGAAGGAGTCTCTGAATTGCGAATCGATTACGGCCCCGGTTATCGGGTTTATTTTACAATGCACGGACGAACAGTTATAATTTTGCTGGCTGGCGGCGAAAAACGCACACAGGCCTCCGACATTAAAACTGCTTTACGTCTCGCACGCAACTTATAGGAGCAAACGATGAAAAAAACAACAACCACTCGCTACGATGTCGCAGAGCACCTCCGAACTCCGAAGGAAATGGCAGCTTATCTTGAAGCTTGTCTTGAGGAGGCTAACGGTGATGCTGCATTTATTGCAAAAGCATTGGGCGATATTGCCCGCGCCAAAGGCATGACGCAGGTGGCCAGAGATGCCGGCCTGTCCCGCGAAAGTCTTTATAAGGCGCTCTCCGGCGAGCGCAGTCCCGGTTTCGATACGATCCTTAAGGTTGTGAATGCACTAGGGTTGAAGTTGCATGCCGAAGCATTTCATGGCTAATTCTAAAATTCGGGCAAACTTTACTGTTTTTTTGTTGGGGTGCCGGAAGTAGCTGTCAGTTTTTTCCAAAGCTGATTTTGATTTTTAAAACATAAAGAGCAGAAGGTTTGTGTTGAATACCTTCTGCTCTTTATTTAAAAGTAAAGTTACTTTTTACTTAATGTTAGTACCGGCCACCACCGCCGCCACGATTTCCGCCGCCACCTTTGTAGCCACCGCCGCCGCCACCTTTGTAGCCACCGCCGCCGCCACGATTTCCGCCGCCGCCAGCACCGAATTCTTTCTTCGGTCTTGCTTCATTAACGGTAATTGCTTTTCCGTCAAGCATTCCACCATTGAACTTCTTGATGGCTTCTGTGGCGCCTTCTTCCGTTTTCATTTCGACAAATCCAAAACCTTTGGATTGACCGGTAAACTTGTCCTTAATGATTGAAGCGGATACAACTTCTCCTGCTTCACTAAAGTTGGTTTTAAGGTCTTCATCTGTGACTTTAAAAGACACGTTGCCGACATACAAATTTTTGTTCATTTTAATCCCCTTTCTTGCTGATTAGCATTTTCTAAACCTTCATTGTCCCCTGGGGGCTCACAAAGCATCAAAATCACCCCCATCCGGCTCCTGATTGAGAAGGAAGGAAATAGTGAGGGGCTTGCATGCCTTACCTCTTGAGCTCATGTAAATTGCTCATTTTATAAATCTTTGCAGTTAAATTATCCTTTGTGAGATGATAATATAATTGCTATTATACGGTAAAGAAAAAAACCACCGACACTCCGGGGAGCATGGTGGTTGTGTCTCGTTTATAAAGAATGATTTAACATTTTAAAAAACATAAACACACTTATTTTTTATATATATAGACGCAATACCATTAATAGTCAAGAGATATTTTCTTTTATTATCCTGCGGCATTAAGCATTCATTTAATCAGCCTGCGGCGCATTTTGAAAAGAGCGAGAGGGAACATGATGAGGCAAAAAATAATTAAATAGCATAAACTGATCAACAACTCTAAGTTAAACAAGCCAAAACTCAATGCCCGGACAAGGTTCACCAAATGAGTAAGCGGTAAAGTGAGAGCAAAATATTGCGCCCAGACAGGCAGGTTGGTTAACGGGAAAAAAGTGCCGCTGAAAAGAAACATCGGGGTAACCAATAAAAAAATCGGCAGGTTGAACAACTCAATTGTTTTTACCACGCTGGTAAAAAGCATGCCCACGGAACCAAAGGCAATACCACCCAGGAAGGCTGCGAGTATAATCAATATTCCTGCCGGATAGCTTACTAATCCGAAGAAACTTATAACTGTCAGCATGATCGTCGTGCCAATTGCCGCTTTTGTCGCTCCCCAGACTATTTCACCGGTTATAATTTCTTCGGCATTGAGCGGAGTCGCCATCATCGCATCAAATGTTTTTTGATAATACATTCGCACAAATGAACTGAAAGTGTTTTCGAAAAAAGAACTATTCATAATATTGATCGCCACAAGCGCCGGCGCAATAAAACGCACATAAGACGTCTCATGAGAAGCATAAGTGATATTGCCGATAAGGCCGCTGAAACCGATTCCGAACGCCACCAGATAAAACAATGGTTCCAATAAAGGCGGCAGGAAATTGATCTTCCAATTTTCGCTGTAAACTGTCAGATTACGTTGCCAGATCCGAATAAAACGGACGGAGATATTTACATTCATTCCCGCAACTCCCGTCCGGTTAATTTTAAAAACACATCTTCGAGTGTCGCTGAACGCAATATGCAGGTCTTATGGGTAAAGCGATTACATATTTCCCGGTAAAACTCATGCCCATTCTCTGCATAAATAATCAGGCGATGGCCCAGGTCTTCCTGCCTTACTCCCTTTGCCCGGGAGAATGCACGCAAATCATCTTCCGGTTCAGTGACTTCAATAATATTGCTTCCTGTATATTCACTGATCAAGGATTGAGGCGATCCCTGCGCTAATATTTTTCCCTGATCCATTATTACCAGCTGATCGCAAAGGCGCGCCGCCTCATCCATGTAATGGGTAGTAAGCAAAATAGTGATGCCCTGCGCCTTCAGGCTTTCCAGCTTCTCCCACAATTGATGGCGCGACTGAGGATCAAGCCCCGTTGTCGGTTCATCCAAAATCAAAAGCTCCGGTTGATTAATCAGGGCGCGGGCAATGACCAGTCTGCGCACCATTCCTCCGGAAAGTTCCGTAACACGGGCATTCTGGCGCTGTTCTAAAGCAAAATATTTCAACAGCGACAACGCTCTTTTACGGGCGGTTTTTTTATCAATGTCAAAATAACGGGCAAATACTTCAAAGTTCTGCATTACTGTCAGATCAGGGTCAAGAGTATTATCCTGCTGGCAGACGCCGATACGCGCTTTAATAATCCTGGCTTTTGTTTTTATATCCAATCCGAAAACGGAAAGATCGCCCGCCGTAATCGGTGAAAAACCATAAATCATTCTGATGGTGGAAGTTTTACCGGCGCCGTTCGGGCCCAGAATACCAAAGCGCACCCCTTTATCAACACTGAAAGAGATATCGTTTACCGCAGTAAAATCGCCAAAAGATTTTTTTAAATTACGGACAGCGATTACCGGTTGAGTAGTGTTAACAACTGACATGCGCTTCTCACAAATTTGTTATAAACTTTATAAATAGATAGATAGATATAAAAATTTCACGCTGTGGTCTCTGCCACAGCCTTCCCTTTAGGAAGGTTTGGAAACCTTAGGTTTCCAAGATTATAAAAAACTATTCCTTATTTCGCCCTGCGGTATCTGCCGCAGGGGAATAAACAAACTTATGTTACTCGCCCCGGCGTTGTCAACAGAAAGAAAATGTATATTTGTATTTATAAACTGTTTGACGAAACCTGTTCCTTACATTATATTTAGTAGTAAGTTACATTTGCATGGAGAATACGCCAATAGTCTGTTATACTTTTAACAAAGTATAAATTATCGTATCTTTAAAAAATGGAGGCTTAAACTATGGGTAAATCAAAAGACGTAAAGAAAGATACAAAGAAAAAACCTGCAAAATCGGCCAAAGAAAAGAAAGAGGCCAAGAAATTGAAGAAGGCAATCAAAGCAGTTATGTAAATAGGCCGTAAGGGAAATTAAAAAACTGTCTCTCAAAGTTTTTTCTTAAATTCGTTGCTCCTGAATCAATCCCGCGACTTGGAATTCCCCGGTTCCAGCCGGGGGAGGAATGCGTCGTAACTCGCGGGAGGTCGCGTTATCCTCTGCTTCGCGGGATAATTCGACTGCAAACTTCAGTCGCAGATGACCTTCAGGTTATGCACTTTGTTTCTGAAGTTTGGGTCTCATTCATTATAGGGAGCCTCCGGCTCCTGCCGGTGGAGGCTCCACTGAGTCAGAGCGATATAATGGAGTGTTTTAAAATTTCATAAATATTTGAATGTAACTCGGCATTAAAATAAAATTTGCCAAAATGGATTTCTCATGAAAGTTAAATTTCTCGGGGCGGCAAGAGCTGTCACCGGTTCCTGTTTCATCATAGAAACAGACAAAGTAAGATTCGCTGTTGATTGCGGTATGCATCAGGGCAATGCCGAAATTGAAAAACGCAATTGGGATGCCGGCGTGTATGACCCGGCACATATTGATTTTTTTCTTATTACCCATGCCCATATCGATCATTCAGGATTACTCCCCCGCATGGTGCAGAATGGCTTTCGCGGTCCTATTTATGCAACCGAACCAACGGGAGACCTGGTGAAGATATTGCTTTTGGATAGCGCTCATATTCAGGAAACAGAAGCAACCTGGAAGATGAAAAAGCTGCAGCGCTACGGCAAACCTGCCAATATTGAACCGCTTTATTCAACAAAAGATGCCGAGGCTGTCGGCCCGTTAATTAAAACCAAAACCTACAATGAGATTTTCAGCCCCGGCAACGGGATAAAAGCTAACTTTCAAGATGCCGGCCATATTTTAGGCGCGGCCATTCTGGAATTATTTATCGAGGAAAACGGCACATCCACAAAGTTAGTTTTTTCCGGCGATATCGGCCGTCGCCATCAATTATTAATGGAAGACCCCAGCATAATCAGCGAAGCGGATTTCCTTTTTATGGAATCAACCTATGGCGACCGCAATCACAAAGGTGAAGCCGACAGCTTAAATGAACTGGCCGAAGCGATTCAGTATAGTTATTCCAGAGGTGAAAAAGTAATCATTCCCGCTTTCGCCGTGGAAAGAACGCAGGAAATGCTTTATTCGCTTTATCTGCTTTCCCGTGACGGAAGACTGCCCAAAGACATGCCTGTAATTCTGGATAGTCCGCTGGCCATTAAGGCGACAGAAATATTCCGCCGTTACAGGTCATATCTTGACTGGGAAACACAGAGCCTTTTGAAAAATGGCGAAGATCCCTTGGATCTGCCGCAGCTTCAGTTTTCTTCGACAACCGCAGAGTCCATGCAAATTAATGAAATGAAAGGTTCGGCAATTATTATTTCCGCGAGCGGAATGGCCAATGCCGGAAGGATCAAGCATCATTTGAAGCATAATTTGTGGCGTCCGGGCGCAAGCATTGTTTTTGTCGGCTATCAGGCGGAAGGCACTCCCGGCCGCAAGATTGTAGATGGCGCGAAAACAATCCGTATTTTTACGGAAGACATTGCCATAAAAGCCAAAATATGGACTATCAATGGTTTCTCCGCCCATGCCGGACAGGATCAGCTTTTGGAATGGCTGGGAAATTTTCAGAATAAAAAAATGCCGGTATTTTTAGTCCACGGCGAATCTTCCGCTCAAGACCAACTGGCTTCTTTAATCAGGGGAAAACTGGGCTTTGATGTGACCATCCCTGAATATCTGGAAGAAATAATTTTAAAAGCCGGTGCAAAGCTGGAAGAAGTTAAACAGCTTAAGGTTGAAAAGACGCGAATTGATTTGTCTCCCTTGTTAGCCGATTTAAAAGCGAAAATTGATTACATCAACGATCAAATGGGAAAGATAGAATCTCTACCCGCGTCCCGGCAGGCCGAAGTTCTTGATCTGCTCAGGCAGGCCAAATTGAACATTGATGAAATCAAACCTAATGTTACTTAATTTTTATCTCGGGATGAAATATCAGCGCCATTTTTTCGATCGCGTCCACGATACGCGGCGATGCCCGGCTGATCAGATCAGTCTTTATAGGGTAAATTTTATTGTTTTTTACCGCCGGAATTCCTTCAAATTTTTGCCAGAAGCTTTTTACCATCGTAAATTCTTTATCGTTGACCATGGGCGCGAAAAGAATTATTTCCGGCGATGCTCCCATGATACCCTCCGCGCTGTAGCGAGGATAGCGGGCAACATCATGACCGGCGATATTAACGCCTCCGGCCCGTTCAATTACTTCATTGATTAACGTCCCCTTACCCGCTGTAACTACCGGTTCCAGGCCTATCTGAAAAAAAACGCGCGGTTTCCTTTTGTGGCGTATTTGCACAGTGATATTGTTTAATCTCTTTTGAAGTTTTTCAACCAGTTTTCCGGCGTCCTTTTCCCGATTTGTTATTTCACCGATATGTAAAATGCTTCTCAGTATGCCATTGGTGTCCGAAGGGTTTGTTACATAGACGGGTAAACTGAGTCTTTCCAACTGCAGCACCGTATCTTTTCTATTGCCGTCAGCGGTGGCAATGATTAAATCTGGTTTCAGAGAAACAATCTTTTCTATGGAAGGATTGGTGAATCCGCCTATTCGCGGTTTTGTGCGTGCGGCTGCCGGCCAATCACAAAAAGTGGTTACGCCTGCTATTTTATCGTCAAGACTAAGCGCATAAAGCGTTTCCGTGATACCGGGGGCAAGGGAAACAATCCTCTGCGGCGCAGGAGTTATATTTACACTACGGCCTATTTCATCCGTTACCGTGCGAGCGCAAGATATGTCTGCGTAAAAAATCGC
>PLMV01000067.1 GCA_003141615.1 Syntrophaceae bacterium | reverse complement strand
CATTCGGGGTTTTTAGCCGAACCAAGAGGCGATCCGTCATCGAAGTAGGCGCGCCGGTACCAAAAGCCGTCCCAGCCATGCTGTTCGATATTCAAGCGCAATTGTGACGCTTCTTTTTCACAATATTCGCCAAAGGATGTATCGCCGCGTTGGCGGGCAACTTCCGCAAATTGCATAAGGACTTTATAAAGGAAAAAACCCAGCCAGACGCTTTCGCCTTTTCCCTTTATCCCCACCATGTTCATGCTGTCGTTCCAGTCTCCAGATCCCATGAGCGGCAATCCATGCTCGCCAAATCGCAGGCCCTTATTGATTGCCCGTACACAGTGCTCATACAAACTGGCCGTTTCTTGAGACCGGCCGGGCAAATCGTAATATGAATCCTCTTCCGTATTTACCGGGCGGCCTTTGATAAAGTGGATAGATTCATCCAATATCTTGGTATCACCGGTACTTGATATATAATGGCAAGTTGTAAGGGGCAGCCAGAGGTAATCGTCGGAGCATTGCGTGCGCACACCACGGCCCAGAGGGGGATGCCACCAATGCTGGACATCTCCTTCCTGAAATTGACGGGAGGCGGAAAGAAGCACCTGCTCGCGCTCAAAGCCCGGTTCGGTGTGAATGAGCGCCATTACATCCTGCAACTGATCGCGGAAGCCGAAGGCGCCCCCCGACTGGTAGTTTCCGGTTCGCGCCCAAAGACGGCAGGCCAGCGTTTGATATAAAAGCCAGCCATTTGCCAGCACGTTGAGAGATGGGTCGGGTGTTTCCACCTGTACGGCGCCCAGCGTTTGATCCCAGTATTGTCGCACTGCATCAAGGGCGTCGCGGGCTGCGGTTTCTCCCGCAAAAATATGCACGAGTTTTCGAGCGTCATCGACGTCGCGCCCCAGACCGAGAGTGAAGATAATCTCTTTTTCTTCCCCATCGGCCAGATCAAATGGGACCTGAATTGCGGCGCAGGGATCCAATCCGGCGCCGACTTTGCCGGAGAGATGCAACCGTTTCATGACCGCCGGATCGTGCAGCGTTCCATTACGTCCCACGAATTCCGTCCGATTGCCGCTTAAAGTCCGTGTTAGCGCGTCTGTGTTGAAGAAGGCAACCCGGTTGGGGAACTCCGTGTTGTAGTGGTTGCGCGCAAAGATAGCGCCGCTTTCGAGGTCAACATCGGTAATCACATGCATGGCTGTTTTCGTTCTGAGGTCACCTAAAACCCATTCCACATATCCTGTAGCAGAGAGGCGGCGCGCTCTCCCCGTTTTATTTTTCACCTTCAACACAGTGAACTTAATCGCCGCGTCCAGAGCTACGTAAACCCATACCTCGGAATGGATGCCGCGCTCAGTATGCTCGAAGACGCTGTAGCCAAAACCGTGCCGGGTTATGTAAGGCGTTACCCCGTGTCGGGGTAGTGGCATAGGGGACCATAAGTGGCCGCGCTCCTCATCGCGCAGGTAAAAGACTTCTCCGCTCCTGTCGCTCACCGGATCGTTGTACCACGGTGTGAGACGGAATTCGTGGGCATTCTCGGCCCAGGTGTAGGCCATACCACTTTCGGAAATGACGGTGCCGAATACAGGGTTGGCCAGTACATTCACCCATGGCGCCGGCGTCACCTGACCTTGGACAGTCGAAATCACGTATTCACGCCCGTCAGGAGTGAATCCGCCCAGCCCGTTAAAGAACATCAGATTGCGTTCAGGCAACTCGGCGATCGGCGCGGTTATGGCGCGATGGGTACGGGCCGGTGTTAGACGCGGCACCGCTATTTTCAAACTACCGTGCCGGTTGACCTGGTTTGCCAGTGTTCCTTTGCTATCGGTGATGATAACGTGAGCAACCGTTTGAATCAGGATGCGGTCTTCTTCTGATATCTGGTCAGTGGATCTGACAAAAATGCCGCCGGGCTGATCGTTTAATTTAGCGACGATGTTAGAGGCAATGAGTCCCATGATCTGGTCGTGCAGAATTTGCCGGTAACCGGCATGATCTTCATTCCAGATTACAAGGTCCACGGCCAATCCTTTTAATCGCCAGTATGCGTGCGCCTGTACGAGTTGGCGTACCAATTCGATATTGGCCTGATCGGCAATCCTCAACAATACAATCGGTAAATCGCCGGATATGGCGTAGCCCCAAAGTCCTGATTGCCCCCGGTGATTTTCGGTGATGACGCTGGAATCAGCGCGCAGTGAGGCATTACCGTAGATGACGGAGCCGGCAATGTGACAGTAAAGCTGAGCGTTGGCCTCTGTGGCATTGATCTGCCGCAGAAGTACCTGACTCTGCGTCCAGGCCAGATCGAAGACACGATCCGCGATCCGCCGATCCTGATATTTTTCGACCAGAGTTAAGGCCGCATCCCTGTTTTCGCAGATTCCGAAAACCATATCAATTGTAGCCGATTGCTCCGGGTCAAGCGTTATTCGGGACCGGATGGCGACAATCGGATCAAGCACCGAACCCTGGCTGCCCGAGAGTGTTCCAAAGAGATCGGCTGGAGAACCCATCGCTTGTGGATCACTGACGGTGTTCCCGCGGCCTATAAACTGCGTCCGGTCAGTCTCGTAGGAAATCTGCTCGATCTTCACCCCATGTACGGCCATCAAGTGAAACATCCAGGGATTTTTCTCGCTTTCGGAACGCGGCCGGCGAGTGCAAAGAATCGCCCGGCGCTGTTCGATGATCTCGGCTTGAACAAAGAGATTGCTGAATGCCGGATGAATCTGATCCGCGGCAGGGGGCGCTAAAACCACCTCCGCATAGCTCGTGACGTCAATGGTTCTTCGCGACCGCGAGTGGTTTTCGATGGTGGTGCGGCGCAGTTCGATATCATCTTCCGGTGAAACAACGATTTTTGTATGGACATGAAAATCATGGTCATTACGGCGAAATTCCACACGGCCATCCGAAAAAATGGCCTCGTAATGCAGAGGTTGTTTGAGCGTCGGCTGATAAGCTGTTGACCAGACATCCCCGCTGGTTACATCGCGGAGATAACAGAAAGTGCCATAGTTGTCGCAGGTACTGTCTTCCCGGAAACGGGTGATGGCCATGTCCTTCCAGCGGCTGTAACCGCCGCCGGCATTTGTCACCATTAAGTGATATCTGCCGTTCGAAAGCAACTGTACTTCCGGAACCGGTGTGTCGGGGGTGTTAAAAACACGCACCGGCGTTTCCATACTAACGGACTCCCGATGTGAATCGGCGACTTCTGTGGGGGACGTATAAAAAGCGATGGCCTTGGGAACCCGCTCCTGGAGCAATAACATGGTTGCCTGGAACAATGGTTCCGACTCAAATCGTTTCTGCATCGGCCGGCCCAGAAGCAAATAGACCAGCGCGAGCAATGTCATACCCTGATGATGAGCCATAAAGGAACGAACAACAGCGTTCGATTGTCCTCGCGACAGGCGCGACGGTGTGTAGTCGATCGCTTCATAGAAACCGAATCTCCCTTCAAAACCTGCCGCTTTAAGTTTTTCCAGGTTACGGCACGCCTCCTCGGGCGCCACCATTAACGCCAGCGCTGAGGCATAGGGGGCAATGACCATATCCTCGGCTAATCCGCGCTTGAGACCCAGGCCGGGCACACCGAAGGTTCGGTACTGATAGTTGAGGTGGCCATCAATGGCGTTGTAGCCCGATTCCGAAATACCCCAGGGCACGGCGTGCTTCTTTCCATACTCTATCTGTCTGGCCACAGCCGCCTTATAGGTTTGGTCGAGAAGGGAATTTTCGTATGTCGGCATAACCAGAAGCGGCATGAGGTATTCGAACATGGAACCGCTCCATGATACGAGTACCGGCCCTCCGCCGGCGGTGGTAAGGAGCCGTCCCAGGGCGAACCAACTCTCCTGGGGTAGTTTTCCCTGTGCGATTCCCACGAAAGTGCAAAATCTCGCTTCCGCTGCCAGCAAATCGTAGAAACTTGTATCCCGCCGCCAGTCACCGACATTGTATCCGATAGCCAGCAAATTACACGCCTTATCAAACAGGAAGTCGTATTCTATATGGGTGAAATCGCTGCATTGCTTTGCCAGCCCTTCAATTTCCGCCATCAAGGCCCCGGCGCATCGGCTGGCGTCGGCAACGAGTCTGCGAAGTTCATCGAGCTGCATATGCTCATCGGGCGTTACACCAGCGGTCATCTGCTCCTCGATGGCAGATAGCAATTCAGCTTCAAGATCTGTAACTTTTCGCAAAGTCGGTATATTATTTAAATTGGGTAATTTGTTAATCATGTCCGACAATGCCGGGTAAAATATCCAGGGTGCGAGAAACCGCAGATCATCAAGGGCTGCCCGGCATTGATCGGCAAATTCCTTTGCCCACCATCTCAATGGGCTATCGGGATCGCTATCGGGGATATTGACGTCTGTAACAATCTGGGTTGCTGATATTGCCAGTTGTTCGAGGGACAATCGTATCGCCATGAGAGTGGTTGGTTTGGAAGTGATCGCGGATGCCAGATCCTTTTTGAGTTGAACGAGAGAAACAGGGGAAGATTTTCCCGCCGTGTCCGCGAAAACATCAAGAGTGTCTTTAAGTCCCGCAAACATCTGCGTTCCTGCGATTTTCTGATCGGGAAGGTCGAGGAGTCCCGACCGTAATATCAACAGATGTCCGGTGAGGTTTCCGCTGTCCACCGACGAAATGTAGAGTGGCATCAGCGGTTCCAGAGATTGCGTATCATACCAGTTATAAAAATGACCTTTATGGCGGTCCATGGCTTCCATCGTGCGAAGTGTATTTGCCGTGCGTTCGATGAATTGCCGTATTGTGATATAGCCGAAATCGCAGGCGGAGAGATTGGCCAGAAGCGCCAGACCCATGTTAGTAGGCGACGTGCGATGGGCGACTGCGGCAACGGGTTGTTCCTGATAGTTGTCCGGTGGCAGCCAATTATCGTCCGGACCAACAAAGGTTTCGAAAAAGCTCCATGTTTTCCGGGAAATTTTCCGAAGAAAAATAATCTGGTCGGACGTAAGTTTTGCTTCATGGTGAGCAAATGGCCGGCTGAACAAGTAGGCGATCAGGGGAGAAATCAGCCAGATAAAGAGGAGCTGTCCGGCCACTGCCAGAGCGGCCGGACGGAAGAAAAAGATGGCGATTGCCGTGATTGTGGCAAATACCGGAGCGAACCACATGGTCCCAAAGTAGTTAACCATGTCATTGCGACGGTTGCGCCGGGGGTTGTCCGACGGATTCCATTCAAGGAGCCGGTTGTGCGAAATCAATATCCGCCAGAGGGTGCGCACAATCGCATCAATACTAAAATAAGCCTCATAGGGCAGGCAGATGAGCGTAAATACCGCCTGCATAAGGTTATTGCCGGCTGTATGCATCGCAGAAGTTAAATGCTGCGTCAACATTACATCGCGCGGTTTTTGAAACAGATTTAGAAGAGACATGAATAAAGAAGGAATCAAGATGATTCCGAGGCTCGACAGTGTCCAGAACCAGGCCGTAGGCAGTACTATCCAGCCCAGTAGCATCAGAAGGGTCAATGCTGCGGATATGAGGCTCCTGCGCAGATTATCGAAAATCTTCCATTGGGACAGCATCGATAAGGGATTCTTCTGAGTGCGCCCGTCGGGGGCGGGAACGCTCGATCTGATCCACCGCGCAATCTGCCAGTCTCCGCGTATCCAACGATGCCTGCGGCTCACATCAACGTTGTAGCAGGATGGATATTCCTCGTATAACTGCACGTCGCTTATCAATCCCGACCGGGCGTAACATCCTTCGATAAGATCGTGACTGAGAATCTGATTTTCGGGAAACTGCCCATTAAGGGCGGCCTCGAAGGCATCAATATCATAGATGCCTTTGCCGATGAACGAACCTTCACTGAATATATCCTGGTAAATATCGGAAACGGTTTGTGTATAAGGATCAATGCCGGAGTTGCTCCCGTACATAGTTGCGTACAGCGACCGGCTCATATCGGGGAGGCTTACGGAAACTCTTGGCTGCAGGATGCCGTATCCCTTGCGGACACGTTTCTTTTCTTCATCATATTGAGCACGATTCAGCGGATGCGCCATGGTTCCTATAAATTCCCACGCCGCGTCACGTGGCAGCTTTGTATCCGTGTCGAGAGTAATGACATACTTCACGTTCCTTAACACCGTCGTATCACCGACGATGAGCGAAAAGAAATCTCCAGACGGACCCTGTGTCCTGCCGCGCAGAAAGGCATTCAAATCGGCCAGTTTCCCTCTTTTCCGTTCGTAACCCATCCAAATTAGTTCTTTAGGATTCCAGCGGCGCGGGCGATGAAATAAGAAGAACATATCGCCTTTTGAATCCTTGTACTTTTCATTTAACCCTTCAATCCCTTTCTGGGCCAGCTGCAGAAGTGGCTCATCATCCGGCAGCGTTTCTTCCTTGGCGTCCCGAAAGTCGGTCAGGAGGGCGAAACACAGATTGTCGTCACGATTGGCCAGAAATCGAATTTCCAATGCTTCTATTAAATTCGGAATGTTTTGCGCGCTTAAAAGCATCGTCGGAACTGCAACCAGGGTGCGGCATTCAGGCGGTATTCCCTTGGAAAAATCCATTCGCGGTAATGGATGGGGCGCCACCAGCAGAGTTGCCAGCCAGTTTACCAGGGCTACCGCCAGATGGCTCGTGCCTAGAAGCGCCAGAAATCCGAGTATGGCCAATGGCCAACCATGCAAGCCATCGGCAGATGCCTTTACCAGTAAACTTCCTGTAAAGATGAGGGTCAACAGAATAATAGCACCAATATACAGCATTAAAGGAATTCGGCGGCCTAACTGCATAATTTTCTCAACCGGTGATAAACGCACTTTCATCAGTTGTTCGAGTTCCGACAATCCATTGTCGATCAGGTAGAAACCGACATGCGCCGTACAGTCATGACGGCCATTTTTTGCACTGCATTTGCGGGCGAGGCTTATCGCCGTGCGCGCCACTTCACTTTCGGACAATAGACTTTTCTTAGCGATTTTCTCTATGACGTGGCGGTAACGGTCACGGGTGGAAAAATCCATTTTGACGTAAACGTCGCGGGGATCCTCGCGCATGATCTGATCGACCACACTCATCGTTTCGACAAACTCGCGCCAGTCCATCGCGCCCAGGAAACGAAGACTGCCGATACTGTTGCTCATAGAAACCTGATCTGCGGCTTGTTGCTGGGTCTCCAGATGCACTAATGCCTTGATTGTCTGACCGTACTCGGAGAGGCGCTGCTCGATCCAGGTAAGCGGCAAGGCCAGAGCGGGACTTTGCCCTTGCAGGCGACGTGCAATCTCTGCAACAAACGCACCCACCATCGGCGGGTCTGACCGCGCCAAGTCCGCGATTTCCAGAAACAGGCTTTTCGGGTCCTTCTCGGCGATCGCTGTCATCCGATTAGCCCAAGAATCGGCTATATTGCGGTTGGCTCTGTCGGTAGATATGCGGACGGCGATACGTCGAATATTTTCAATCAACGCCAGGCGCAACATAATAGGAATTGCCCACAATTCACCCAGCGTAAGCACGGTTACTGTCTGGTAGGAGGCTACAAATAGACTGAGAGCCTTCGAATCCACCCGCCCATCGCCATGGGAGATCATCTCCAGCGCAATATCATACACCCGCGGAAGAGCAGCCGATGGGCCATTTGCCAGGTGAGGCAGTTCCCGGCTGTAAACTTTCGGCAAATGCCTTCTGGCTGTGCGAATTTGTTCTTCGATCAGATAGAAGTTATCCAGGAACCATTCTTCGGCCGGTGTAATACGATGGTTGTCCCCAACCGCCTTCGTCAACAGTTTTCTAACGCCAAACAGGACATTTTCATTATCGGCCATCCTTGCCAGCAGTTGATTCGAAGTGCGCCCCGGACTCAACTTGTGTGCGCCTGCGATGGTTTTGCCGTGCTGCTGCATCTGCTTGGCACTGAATAATTCCGATCGCAGCAACATCTCGTCGCCTGCACGTTTTTTCTTTGAGTCTCCGCCCGGAAGGTGCGCCTTCAGTTGACTTAAGTACCTAAGAATGATCTTGCTGCTCATTTCCACTTCTTCCTACTCCTTATGGCGGCCGAACAGGCTAATCGAAAACATATCCATGCCTCGCGGAAAACCAGTTTTTTCCACAATGAATGGCAGATGTTAATTGGACTTCCCTATGTTTCCAAAACAGAGTTAAAGGGATTGTTTTATATGCAACTTTTATTTTGTACGTTACTATGTCATATGGTCAAAAATAACATCTGAATCCAAATCGTATATTTATATCAATTTTAGAAGTATAGGTCAATAGGCGAAACAAAGCTGCGTATTTTAAAGACGTTATATTATTTCCATTAACGAGTTGGGCAAAGGATTGATCACCACTAATAGTTCATCATATAAAGGTAGAGATTAATCATGGTGGGTTCAAACCGATCTAGCCTTCGTGCGCCCTCGTTTTTAGGAGAACGGTAAACTTTTTCATCATTCACCGGTGAAAAAAAATTTTCATTTATCCGGTTTGAAATACGGCAGCGCCAGTTGCATTTTTTTCAGTGCTTGCTTTTCAATTTGGCGCGCTCGTTCCCGCGAAATGTTGTATTTGGTTCCTATTTCCTGCAGAGTCTTGGGGTCATCAGCCATTATGCGGTTAAGAATAATGTAACTTTCTCTTTCACTGAGATTAGTCAGAGCTCCGGCGATATCACGTTGGGCCAAACTCTTTTCTTCATCTTTAATTAAAGATAATTCTTGATCATCACCTTTGTAAGTAAGAAAATCGATATGTGAGCTATTGCCTTCGTCATTGATAAATTCATTCAGAGAGACATCCCGTGAGCCCATACGTAAGTCCATTTCCGCTACTTCGGAACCCTTGACCCCCAAAGATGTAGCTATTTCGCTAAACTCCGGATTTTTTTTCGAAAGCGTTTCCAGTTCTTTTTTGGTCTGGCTTAATTTAAAAAATAGTTTTCTCTGCGCTTGCGTAGTGCCGATTTTGACAANNATCAGGTAATTCTGAATGTAGGCTCGAATCCACCACACCGCATAAGAAATCAATCTGTAGCCTTTGTAGGGATCGAATTTTTTCACGGCGTGAATAAGGCCGACATTGCCTTCCTGAATTAAATCGGCCAGCTTGAAGCCGTAGCTGCGGTATTCGTGGGCAATCTTGACTACAAAACGCAAATTCGAAACAATCAGTTTTTCAGCGGCTTCCACATCGCCATATTTTTTCAAATGTACGGCGAGCTTGAATTCTTCTTCCGCGGTTAAGAGCGAAAAGCGATTAATTTCAGCTATATATAAATCAAGAGTGCCGGTTACTGCGGGCAGTTTCAACGATCATGCCTCCTCATTAATTTATCCTCTGTGGAACTGTTGAAAACCGCTCATCTGCTGTGTTGCGCTGCAAACCGCACCGCTCAATGTATATCTATATACGCCTCGCGGTTCGGTTTTTTGCGCGCCTTGCATCTGAACATTTTTGAACAGCCCCCAAGGGCTTTTCAACAACCCCTTTGTAACTTTTTATCCAACTATAATTTCCCGGTCAAGTGAAATAATGACACTCGCTGATAATGAGACCCAAGCTTCAGAAACAAAGTGCACTGAAGCTTGCTGGACGAATTATGCCAGGCGCGTAGCGCCGTGGTAAAAAAGCGTAGCGAAGTTTGAAGCGTAAGTGGAATTATCCTAGGAGCGCAGCGACGTGGGGAATGACACTCGCTGACTATAGAAAGCGTAAGTCGAATTAGTGAGTCCCAAGTTTTAGAAGCGAAGCGCACTAAAATTTGCAGGACGAACTATCCCGTGTGCAAAGCACACAGGGATATTCCGTAAGCGTAGCGGGATTAATGACACCTTTTACTTTTTCAGGAGCATAGCGAAGTAATGAGGCTCCAATTTTAAAACGTATTGCATTTAAATTGGTAATCCGAATTATCCTAGGAACTCAGCGAGAGTAACGATAGCTGAGAGCGAATGGAATATACTGAAACTTGCATGTCGAACAATCCCGCCAACGTAGTTGNNAGTTGGCAGGGACGCGGGATTTGCGCCTCCAATTTCATAAACTTAGTGCAATGAAGTTTGCTAGTCGCTTGTATGCCTGGCGGTAAGGATTGGATGAAAGACGGACAAGAATTTTAAATAGAACCGTCACTATTTTATTTTCCCGGTGCCTTAAGCCCAAATAGACCATTTACTATAGCTTGTAGTTGGACAGAAAATCATGCAATTTAATAATTTGCTCATTTAACCATTTAACGGCATCACTCAGACTGATAGTTGAAAGAGCCTCTTGGCCAGCCGACATATAGAGTTCACCGCATTCTGTATTTGATTTGCCCCACCATTTGGCAAAATGTTCTCTAAAAGGGTCCTGTTTATTGGCATTTTTAATATGTTCATCAATTTCCGCAGACAGAGCATCCATTCTATTCTTTACGTTTTTTGTCATTGATAATTACCCTTCCCTTTTTCTTTATTATTCATGGTCTCTAATAATAAGTTTACATGTATCCGCTTGAGCAAAGGATTAGTCCCACTTAATTTCTATACCTCCTGGTCCAACTTTAATATTTGGTGGTTTCTTTTTTGTGAGAATGTAAATTGCAGAAAAACCACCAGTAAATGCAAGCACTGCACCACTTGCGATGAGAAGCCCAAGTTTTGATGTTGGATCAGGGTAGAAAAAAGCGAGGAGAACCATTGTAACGCCAGCGGCAGACATGCCACAGGACACACACACCGCCGTAATTTCTGCCGTAGAAAGTTCTGCTTTTCGCCCCATAGCAAAAATGGTCTGATTGGAAGGATCAATGCCCACATTAGCGTCATCAACAAGTAGCAAGGACGTCTGATCTTTGTATGCTTTTGCTAGCTCCGTAAGCCAGCCATTTTTTGAAGTGCGTATTGTTAATTGCGACATGTATATTCTCCTTTGACTAATTTTTAGTTGTTTAATTAGACTATTTTTATTTCCGTATGGCAAGATACTATTTATAATATGTTGATAAACTTATATTTTTATATGCTTGCAAATAGGGGGAAAAGTGTATGTTAAACATTGGTTAACTGAAAACGGTTGTCTTCAGACTATTAAATTATGAAGAGGTAATGGTCATAAAGAAAATATTTTTTATTCAATAGACATCAGCGATTCCCAACGTTCCCATTCGGTGGCGCAGGGAAGATGGTTTGCTTTGAGGAGATTAATAATGGGCTCTTCATTAAATCTTAAGTAGGGGTTGATTTTGCGTTCCTCGGCCATAGTTGAATAGGCATGATCGGCGTCATAGGCGCTCGAGAACCGTTCAATATTTTTGTTGTTGGGCTCCAAATGTTTGGCGAAGGCAAGGGAATCGCTTATATAATCATGTCCGGCGTAAATTATGGTTTCATCAGGCAAGGCCATCAGCCGTTTGATGGATAAATAAAAATTTTTCTGGTTACCGGAAAAACAATTGCCAATGGTTCCGTTAAATAGAGTGTCGCCGGTAATTAAACAATTGCCTATATGAAAGCAAACCGAGTCATCTGTATGTCCGGGAGTCCGGTAAACAAGGATTGTTTCTCCATCAATCATAATTTTATGATTGTCAGGAAGGGTGGCAGAATTAAAAAAAATTGCGTGAGTCGCTTTGAGCAGGTGATCATTGCCGGGCGTGTGGTCGTAATGCGAATGTGTGTTGGTGACAAACTCAAGCGAGAGGTTATTGTTTTTCAGGAAAGACAATATTTCTTTCCATGCCCCGCCATCTATAGCCATAGCTTGTGTCTTTCCCCAGGTGATATAGGCAAAATTGTCGGAACCATAGCGAAGCTGTTCAATATTTAACATAGAAAACCTTATTATAATGTCCTAAAAGGATCTATTCCGAGAGATTGGATTTGATCAGGACTAGTTGTTTGACAGACCGAATATAATGAAAATAATGCTCATGTGTCAAGATAATCGTAAAAGTCGAGAAGTCGGTTTCGTATAGGTATTTTGCATTTTTAGAAAACATTTGACAAATTAAGGTCTTGGTAATAGTATTACGCCGCTTTTTTGTAACGCGGGCGCGATAAGCGCTTTTTTAATTTTCAGAGTTAATTAATCGGCATAAACCACTACC
>PLMV01000017.1 GCA_003141615.1 Syntrophaceae bacterium | reverse complement strand
CTTATACAGCAGCGGGACTTTCACCTGACGGTGCCATGACCTATCTTCTTCCAAGGATGATCGGGCTATCCAGAGCGCGGGAAATGATGATGACAAACCGTCGTTTGAAAGCCCAGGAGGCCCTTGACTGGGGACTTGTCAACAAAGTGGTCCCTGACGGAGATCTCCTGAAAGAAGTGGAATTGCTGGCGAAATCATTTGCAAATGGACCCACACGATCTTTCGGTACGGTTAAGAAACTCTTGAATGAAAGTTTTACAACAACCTTGGAAACACAAATGGAACAGGAAGCCCGTGGCATCTGCGAAATGACGAAAACCAAGGATGGCCTGGAGGGTGTTGCTGCCTTTGTGGGAAAACGACGCCCCATATTCAACGGTTGTTAAAGCGGACAGGCAAGGCTATAAAGTGATGGGAGTTTCCTATTGGGTGAAGCTCATATCACTATGATTTTTCAGATGAAAGAATAGAAAAAATCTAAGGAGGTACGACGATGTCAACATTATTGGAAATGTTAGGATGCCGTTATCCCATCATTCAGGGACCCATTGCGGCTATGAATAGTCCCCGACTGACTGCTGCCGTCTGTGAGGCAGGTGCTTTCGGGATGATTGCACTGGGGTTCAGCAGCCCCGAAGAAGCTAAGAAGCTCGTGGACGGCGTGCGGGAGCTGACGGATAAGCCTTTCGGGGCCAANNACGGGTGTAAAGATCGTCACTACCTCGACCGGATCGCCAGCAAAAATCTATCCACTCATTCACAATTTAGGTATGAAGGGGTTTCATGTTATCCTGGCGCTTCCCCACGCAATCCGGGCGGCTAGTGAAGGCGCGGACGGGATTGTGGTTTCCGGATCGGAATCGGGCGGCTTACGTTCTGTGGGCTCCGAGTCTTCCACGATGGTACGCGTGCCTTTAGTGGCCGATCATGTGAAGATTCCCGTGGTGGCGGCGGGCGGTATTGCCGATCGACGCGGTTATAGGGCGGCGCTGGCCCTGGGGGCCCAGGGTGTACAAATTGGGACGCGCTTCATCGCCTCGGAAGAAGCGCCTGCACCACAAGTGTGGAAAGAAGCTATTCTGGCTTGTGGTGACGGCGGCACGACGCTAGTGCCGCTGAAAAACATGAAGATGCGCGTCATTCCCAACAAGAAACTGGTCGATCTGTCGGCCGATCCAAACGTCGATCTGTCGGAGGAATATAATTTGATGAACGCCCCGAAGGGCTGGATGAGCGGTGACTTTGATCTCTTCCCAGCTGGAGCTGGCCAGGGGGCCGCGCTAATCAAGGAGGTCAAACCCGTCAAGGCCATCATTGACGAAATGGTCTCCTGAGGCAATGAAGAGATTGGGAATCAAAAAATCGGCATCGGGATAGCAACGGCGGTAAGATCTTTACTGCTTGCCACATACAGTTATGGGAAAAGGCTCTTGACCATCCCCATGAAAAAGAAGATTGAGAAACGATTTTCCTTTTCATATTTAATTTTATTTTGATCTTGCGAAACCCGCTAACTAAGGAGGGACAACATGGACGTTTTTACAGCAATTAAAGAAAGACGGAGTTGTAGAAAGTTTCTGCCGGATGCCGTCAGTGAAGAAGCGATTGAAAAGATACTTGAGGCGGCTATATGGGCGCCCTCACCCGCCAATAATCAACCCTGGGAGTTTGTTGTCATAGCAAATCAGGACATCAAGAAAAAAATCCATGCGGAATCTGTGGAGTGTAAAAAGGCATTGTATGAAAAGAGTGGGTGGGCTTGGGTTGATAAATATCAGGCTGGTTTTCTTCTGGAAGCCCCTGTCATCATTGCTATCATTGGAGATCCTGCGAAAACCGGATTGCATAAGTTTCTTGCAGGAACTGAAACAACTTATCAGCATGGGTGTGCTGCCGCCATACAGAATATGCTTTTGGTCGCCCATGCACAAGGCCTGGGGAGCCTCTGGTTCACCCTATTTGATAGAGGAACTATGAAGAAAACGCTTGGCATAGATCCATCAAAGGAACCGTTGGCATTGGTCTGTTTAGGTAAGGCGGCGGATTCTCCAATACAGACTCCGCGGAAAAATGTGAAAGAAAAGACTCGTCATATACTGTAAACTGTCAGAGCACTTGATCATCTCCACCGTAAACATATCTGTGACATCTATAATGATGTTTCCCGAGCCGTCTTATCTTCAGGTGAGGCGGCTCTTTCTTTCAAATGGCAATCTTCAATAGATATATTTTAATCAATTTAAGGCTTTGTAATTATTTTCAGCAAACACTTCTTCCTGTAATGTTGTTTTTGGAATCTTCCTTCTGAAGGCAACATTTCAATTGGAAATAATCAAAAAACTGCGGAACTCTAACTGAACATGTGGTAGAAGTACGGTGGTAGTTTACTTCTATTCATAGTTCCTATATCGTCATATACTGCAACTTCTTACGAAATTGAATCAGCGGTAACTGATAAAACATTCATAATAAATGGAGTCCTGGCAAAAAAATCTTTATAGTCTTTGGTTTGCACAGTTCATCGCAGCGCTTGGTTTGAATCTGGTCGGTCCCTTTCTACCTTTCTATCTGCGGGATCTGGGAATTGAAGGCGATAAATCCCTAAAAATATGGAGCGGAGTTGCTTATGCAGCCCCATTTGTCGTCTCTGCTTTCATGCAGCCGCTGTGGGGAATATTAGGCGACAGGCTAGGCCGGAAGCCAATGATCGTCCGTGCGATGNNTTTATTGCTCCTTCCCTGGCACTAATGGCATCATCCACTCCGGCGGAAAAAACCGGCTACGCCCTGGGCACTCTTCAGACGGCGCTGATTTCCAGCCTAATCATGGGACCTATGATTGGCGGCGTGTTTATGCACCTTACCGGCCTCCGTCCCATTTTTTTCGCGACCGGTTTCCTTTGTCTGGCGGGAGCAATAATCGTCTCTCTTTATGTCCGGGAGGAATTCGCACCTGTTACTGGCTCCGGAAAAGTACAACTCAAAAATAACTTTTATCATATTTTTCGATCTTCTGAATTACGCAGCATGTTTTTTTTATTAGTGCTGGTGCAATTCTCGATTTTTTTTCTTGCACCCTTTATCAGTTTGTATGTTGAATATCTCCAAGTGCAAAAGCAGTATGTTGGCATTATTACCGGCATTGTATTCGGCATCACCGGGCTTACTAGTACTTTTTCCGCTCCTTTTTGGGGAAAAAGATCGGACATTATGGGAAACAAAAAAATCTTGCGCATAGCCACGTGCGGCATGATCGCCTTTTTACTTCCGCAGGCATTTGTGACCAATGCTTATCAACTGATGTTCCTGCGTGCCGGCCTCGGCCTTTTTGCTTCTGGAACAATCCCTGTGATCAATTCGATTGTTCGTCATGCAACTGATGAAAAGGATCGCGGCGGGGTTTATGGCATTTTTCAAAGCGGCTATCTCGTTGGCAATCTGATCGGGCCACTGGCAGGTGGACTCCTTTCGGCCATATTGGGACTGCGGGCAATTTTCCTTATCACGACTGCCTGCGTCTGCCTAGCTCCACTCTTGATCAGAGCTGTCAATGATGACCGCAGGCCGCATCGTTCATAAGTAAATTTTTACTCATCTTCAGATATAAACGCCGGACAAACTTTCTCAATTCAGACTAAATGAATCCCCGCTACTCAACAGATGACCTCTCTCACTAACTTCCTGTAATGTCGTTTTTATTATTTTCCCAATTCAAACAACATTTCAATCGGAAATAATCAAAAAACTGCGGAACTCTAATTTAACATGTGGTACAAGTTCTGCAGCAGGTCAACCGGACCCGTCTGAATATGGATGGTTCTTAGAAGATTGTTCCGGTAAATAAAATGAACCCAATTCAATTTTAGGGAGGTAGTCATGAAAAAAGCTAGATTCTCGTCAATCGCAGTTAGAATCGTAATCGTGTTTGCAATTGTCACGATGCTTTGTCAAAAAGACATGGGGATTCCATTAGCCCAAGCTCAGGAACAAAAATCAGCATCAAGTATCATTGACTTACCTTCTCCTGTTCTTGATGGTTCAATATCCATTGAGAAGGCATTATCAGTAAGGAGAACCGTGAGATCTTATAGTGATAAACCGTTGAGCTTGGCGGATATTTCACAGATTCTCTGGGCAGCTCAGGGTATTACAGAGCCCAAGCGTGGGTTAAGAACCGCACCTTCGGCACAGGCAGCCTATCTCATGAAGGTCTATATCCTTACAGGAAAAGTAGCCGATCTAAGAATGGGAATGTATCAATATCAAC
>PLMV01000087.1 GCA_003141615.1 Syntrophaceae bacterium | reverse complement strand
GGCTGTCCGGTTTGTGTAACATCCTCGCGGGATGTAGATATGGCCCTTTATTTAGCCGGTCAGGAAAATACCATATTCGCTACTTTCGGCGATATGCTCAGAGTTCCGGGTACAAATGGCGACAGTCTCCAGAAGAGGCGAGCCGCAGGCGCGGATGTCCGGGTAGTCTCATCCGCCGATGAGTGTATAGAGTTGGCCCAATCCAATCCGCAAAAAGAAGTAATTATGATGGGCATTGGTTTTGAGACAACCGCGCCGACAATTGCCGCCACCGTCGAGCACTGCCGCAAAAAAGGCATTAATAACTTTTCCGTCTTTTCCGTGCATAAGATCGTTCCGCCCGCGCTCCTAGCTTTACTTGCCGACCCTCTGCTGAATATCGACGGCTTTCTTTGTCCCGGCCATGTCAGCACAATGATCGGCTCCGATGCCTACAAAATGATTGTTGAAGCCGATCGGGCTGCCGCAATCACCGGATTTGAACCAGTGGACATTATGGAAGGCATCTGGATGATTTTGTCCCAGATCGAAAGCGGCAAAAAAGAAGTAGCGATTCAATACAGCAGGGGTGTTAGACCAGAGGGAAATATCCGCGCCATGAATTTTCTGCGATCCATGTTTAATACAGCAACCGTGGAATGGCGGGGTCTGGGGCCGATACCGGACAGCGGTCTGGTTTTCAATGATGCCTATGCCGCCTTCGATGCGTTGAAAAAATTTAAGATTCCCGATATTCAACCGGCGGAAATCAAAGGCTGTGGCTGCGGCGATATCTTACGAGGCATAAAAGCCCCGCAGGATTGTCCCTTATTTAAAAAACTATGTACCCCAATGAATCCGATAGGCCCTTGCATGGTCTCATCGGAAGGCACTTGCTCCACCCATTACAAATATTACTAACGGAGGTAATAGAAGTGAAAGTATCAGTTGTAAAAAATGTTTTGGCTGCCAATGATCGAATTGCCGCGGACAACAGAGAACTGTTCGACAAAAATAAAGTATATGTCATTAATCTGATGAGCTCGCCCGGCGCGGGAAAAACCTCTTTGGTGGAACGCACAATTTTGGCCCTGAGAGACAAATACAAAATCGGCGTGATTGAAGGTGATATTCAGGATACGTATGACGCCGACCGTATCGCCAAACTCGAAATTCCCGTTGTGCAAATCAATACCGGCGGCGCCTGCCACATCGACGGCAACATGATCCGCGAAGCTCTGCCCACTTTCGATTTGAGCAAAACAGATCTGCTTATTGTCGAAAATGTCGGTAATCTGGTTTGTCCGGCGGAATTTAAAATAGGCGAAAACGTGAAAATCATGCTCCTGAGCACGCCGGAAGGCGCTGATAAACCGGCAAAATATCCTTTGATGTTTCAGGAATCAGCGGCGCTCCTGATCAATAAAATTGACCTGATGCCCTATGTGGATTTTGATCTGAAAAAAGCGAAACGAGACGCGCTTTCCCTGCACAAGGATTTAAAAATATTTGAAGTATCCTGTAAGACCGCAGCCGGTCTTGATGCCTGGATCGCGTGGATTACCCAACGTATAGATGCTTTTAAAAAATCACGGGTATAAACCCAAAGCACACTTTGGAAACATTTCGCATGCTTGCAGTTGGGTATTATACCCTCCGTGTAGCGGGATTGTTCAACTTACCAATTCCGCTGCGCTATGTCCGGCATTCGTCGGACTCCACTTTCGGAATTGGAGTTTCACAATAAAAAAGTGATCAAACGAGCACGTTATCTTTTTACCGGTATTGTTCAGGGGGTCGGCTTCCGGCCCTTTATTTACCGCCTGGCCGTGCGCCATGGGTTGATCGGCTTTGTGCAAAACCGTCCCGACGGAGTGCTGGTAGAGGTTGAAGGAGCACCGTCGGCAATAGATAGCTTCTTTTCCACTGTCGGCAAAGAGCTTCCGCCGCTGGCCAATATTACCGGCGTTGCATCTTCAGAAATAACAGTTACCGGTGATGCGGAATTTAAAATTATCGTCAGCGACAACGAAGGGCAGGGTGATGTCCATATTGCTCCCGATTCCGCTGTGTGTGCCGATTGTTTAAAAGAATTATTTGATCCTGTCGACCGCCGTTTCCGCTATCCTTTCATCAATTGCACCAATTGCGGCCCCCGTTTAACGATTATCAATGATATTCCCTATGACCGTGTTCATACTTCTATGGCCTGCTTTCCCCTTTGTCCTAAGTGTCGCGCTGAATATGAGAATCCGGCCGATCGCCGTTTCCATGCCGAACCCAATGCCTGTCCTGTCTGCGGCCCGAAACTGGAACTGCGGAATGCGGAGGGAAAAATTATTCCCTGTGACGATCCGCTGGAAAAAGCAATCGAACTTATATCCGCGGGCAACGTGCTCGCGATCAAAGGTCTGGGTGGATTTCATTTATGCGTGGATGCGACAAGCGATGAAGCGGTAAAGAAGCTTCGCTCGCGCAAATACCGGGAAGAAAAACCACTGGCAATTATGGTGAGGGATATTGAGCAGGCCCGGCTGATTGCCGAAATTAATGATGAAGAAAAAGCTCTGCTTTCCTCTGTGCAAAGGCCGATAGTTCTTCTGAAGAAAAAAAAGAACGCCCTGATTTCCACTTTAGTTGCTCCGTCCGTTCCCAATCTGGGCATCATGCTGCCTTACGCTCCACTGCATTATTTATTGTTGGAAAATAGATTTCTGGCGCTGATTATGACCAGCGCCAATCAGGTTGATGAACCGATCTGTATCAGTAACCGGGAAGCGCAAAGCAGATTAAAAGGCATTGCTGATTATTTTCTGGTGCACAATCGCGACATTCTGGTGCGCTGTGATGATTCCATTGCTTTTGTTACCTGCGGAAAACCTCAACTGATGCGGCGTTCGCGCGGCTATGTTCCCCGGCCTCTGATTCTCAAAGAATCATTTCCGGCAGTGCTCGCTCTCGGTCCGCAGTTAAAAACGACACAGTGTATCCTGAAAGATAACTTTGCCTTTCTTACTCCCCATATCGGCGATATGGAAACACCGCAGGCACGGGATTTTTTCCATGAAAGCCTTGCCTTAATGAAAAGAATAACTCAGTCCGATCCGCAAATTATTGCCTGCGATTATCATCCGGCATATTATTCCACTCAGGTTGCACAGGAACTTAAAGAGGTCAGGGTAGTCCATGTCCAACATCATCATGCTCATATCGTCAGTTGCATGGCGGAAAATCAAATTGATGGCGATGTCATTGGGCTCGCGATGGATGGCACAGGCTTTGGTTTGGACGGCAACGCCTGGGGCGGCGAATTTTTAATTGCTAATGCCACCCAATTTAAGAGATTCGGCCATCTGCAATATTTTGTTCTGCCGGGCGGCGAGAAGGCCATCCATGAACCGTGGCGCATTGGCGTGAGCTTGCTTAGGCAGATCTATGGCCAATCCTGGCCCGATATTGCTTCCCGCTTGCATTTCGCACCCGATCAAACTGACTTTGAATTGATGGATAAAATAATGGAAACAAGGCTCAACTCGCCGCTATCTTCGGGGATGGGAAGGTTGTTTGACGGAGTTGCCGCCATAATGGGTCTACGCCGCAAGGTCAGTTTTGAAGGCCAGGCGGCAATGGAGTTGGAAGTAAAAGCTAAATTAGCAGGTGAAGTGCTGCCTTTTGACATATTGCGTAATCAGGATGAATCATATATTCTGGACGTATCGGCAGTAATCCGCGCCATTGTTGAAAATATTTTCTCCGGGAAAAGCGTGGAAGAAATAGCTTCCGCTTTTCATGCGACACTTATTGCGGCCTTTGCGGCAATGTCCGTTGAAATGCGAAAGCTAACAGGCATCAACCGCGTGGCGCTCTCCGGTGGCTGTTTTCAGAATCGGATACTTCTGGAAGGAACTGTGACCGAGTTGAAAAAGAAAGACTTTGAAGTTTATTATCACAGTCAGGTTCCCGCCAACGACGGCGGCGTATCTTTGGGACAGGCTGTGATCGCGGGCTCCATGATTAAAAATGAAAAATAATCGCACAATAAAGATTTAGCGGAAAGGGATTAAAAAATGAATTACGATAAAATTTTACTGGAGCACGGCGGCGGCGGATTATTATCCAATGAGTTAATCGCTGAAAAGTTTCTACCTCATTTCAATAACGCCTATCTTGAACGTTTGGAAGACAGCGCTGTATTGACCATCGGCTCTCAGAAATTTTGTTTTACCACTGATTCTTATGTCGTCAGCCCCATTTTTTTTCCCGGCGGCAACATCGGCTCCCTGGCGGTGCATGGCACTGTCAATGATCTTTCGGTATGCGGCGGAAAGCCCCTGTATCTCAGCACGGGCTTCATTCTGGAAGAAGGATTTCCGGTAGATTCACTGGATAAAATAATCAAAGCAATGGCCGAAGCGGCCGCGGACGCGGGCGTGAAGATTGTCACCGGTGATACCAAGGTTGTTTCCCGCGGCGCTGTGGATGGAATATTCATCAACACTTCCGGCATCGGTATTGTCGAATATTCGGGGACGTTATCAGTAAAGAGTATTCAACCGGGCGACGTAATAATTTTAAACGGAACCATAGGCGATCACGGTGCGGCTATTATGAAAGCCAGAGAGAATCTGGGTCTTGCCGCTGATATTTTATCCGATTCGGCGCCGCTCAACGATTTGATTGCCGCAATTTTAAAAGCAAGCCCCAACGTTCACTGCATGCGCGATGCCACCCGCGGCGGCTTGGGCGCGATTCTGGCGGAGATTGCCAAGAGCGCCAAAGTACGAATAGATATCAGCGAACATAGTATTCCCGTACAGGAAAATGTCCGGGGTATTTGCGAAATACTGGGGCTCGATCCGCTGTTTCTCGCTAATGAAGGGAAAATGGTTTTGTTCTGTCCGGCAGCTGATGCTCAAATTGTTTTGTCCGCCATGAAGAATCACAAATATGGTAAAAACGCTGCCGTCATCGGCAGTGTCGGTAATCTTGATAAAGGACGAGTTGTTCTGAAAACTGTAATCGGCGGCGAACGCATTGTGGATTTACCGACAGGTGAGTTAGTGCCGAGAATCTGTTAGAGTGATCGTTAAGGTAAAAAAAAAGACCGAAGAAACCGAAGAAAATATAGGGAAAGTTTCTTCATAAAGTCTTGATTTTTTCATCTGACCAATTTATGATGTGCTATAATTTATAACTATAAATAAACAGGATCATACTAAATCGTACCGTCCAGATCCGTCGCGGGGCGCTGACGGGACGAGAAATTTAATCCGTTGCAGAAGAGACATATCGTAGAAGGAGATATTATGCCTGAAGAAATCGAAGTTCCAATCGAAAAGTTACACGAATCCATTCAAGAGGAAGCGGAAAAAGCCGGAGAAAAGTGGATATTCATGGTGGCTCTAAGCACGGCCATCATCGCAGTATTTGCCGCCTTATGTTCACTGATGGCGGGCCATCATGCAAATGAAGCATTGATTGAGCAGATCCAAGCCTCTGATCAATGGGCCTATTATCAGGCGAAGGGAATCAAAGCCGCTGTTCTCGACAGCAAGATTGAAACACTCCAGGCATTAAATAAACAGACCTCTGTAAAAGACGAAGAAAAAGTCAAAAGTTATAAAAAAGAACAGAAAGAAATTGAAGAGCGAGCGAAAGAAAAGGAGAAGTCTTCTTCTCTTCATCTCACGGCTCACAACATATTGGCAAAAGCGGTCACGGTCTTTCAGATCGCAATTGCAGTTTCAGCGATATCTGTTTTGACCAGAAGAAAATGGCTCTGGTATGGCAGCGGCGTTCTCGGATTGATGGGTCTCATATTTCTGCTGCAAGAATTGCTTTAAGTTAAACGTATTGACCCACTATTTTACGGGCACAAAATGAAACCGGCCTGGCTGCTGAGATAAATCGCCATCCAAATATAATCCGTTGGCCGAGGTTTCAAGTCCGTCACGACCAATCGGATAAATCAAGAGCTTTAAGCATTTACGGCTTAAAGTCCCTTTTTTATTTCTCGCCAAATTAAGCCAAAATAAGCCGATTTTTCGCCCAAAATGCGCCTACTACTTCCTGAAACAAACAAATCGTCAACCTGGATAAAAATGCTGGACTTCAACCCGTAATAAACACAATTTACGCCCGATAAACATCATCATTGCCCCCACTTTTTGTCGTCTATCACCACATAAATAAATGTTATCGAGAGATGAGTATATTTTATTATGCTGATTGGTTCAAACATTGAACCATTGCCATTTTCACCCGAAGATATTGATGATCGCTACAGTACCCTAGCGCAGTAAATTATAAAATATGGGATAACGATTTAACATGCTGCCACAAAAAAAATTTATATTTGACATTTACTTAAACTTACGATAATTATTTCCTCAATCCATAAGATATGAGGTCTGCACTAAAATCCCGTTACAGGATTGCATCAAAAAATGATGACATACAGCATGCACAGGCGGACAGGCAGATTTAAGCTTACAAATTTTTCATATTTCATACATCAATCATTAAACCCATGTGTCTTTAACGGATACAAGGATTATCTTTTTATTGGAGAAAGGAGCGGGCAATGAAAAAATTATACATGGTGCTGGCAGTTGTGTTGCTTATGGTTATTACTGGTTGCAACAAAGGCGGTGAGAATGCTACTAATCAGGCCAACTTAGATCAAACCAACCAAGATCAAGCCAACTTAGATCAAGTCAACCCAGATCAAGCCAACCAAAATCAGGCCTACCCAAATCAAGTACCAGCGGGAACGGGAAATTTAAACAGCCAGAATTCCCTGCCGCCGCCAATTTATTTTTCGGCGCCGCCTGAGGTGGTGCCAGTAGCGGATACGAATGTCTACACCGTACCTGATGTGCAGGAAGAGATATTCTTCTCCGGCGGCTGGTGGTGGCGTCCGTGGAATGGACGTTGGTACCGATCCCATTACTATGACAGAGGTTGGGGTAATTACAGGGGAGAGCCAAGTTTTTACAGAAATTTTTATTCGGGTTGGAGAGATGATTTCAGACATAACCGGTGGAGAGGACAATCGTGGGATTATCAGCGGGTACCTCAACGGGATCTTGATCGCAATTGGCGTACCTGGGAAAGAAACCGGTACTGGTACGGTGGAGGACATGGTCACCGCGTTGGAGGATATCCAGATTTTAAAGGTGAAAGGCAGCAGGGTTTCCAAGGTAACCGCGGTATAGGACAGCAGGGTATGCAGGGTAACCGCGGCGTAGGACAGCAGGGCATGCAAGGTAACCGTGGCGTAGGACAGCAGGGCATGCAAGGTAACCGTGGCGTAGGACAGCAGGGTATGCAAGGTAACCGCGGTATAGGACAGCAGGGTATGCAGGGTAATCGCGGAGTAGGAAAGCCGGTTGTGCAGGGTAACCGCGGTGTAGGACAGCAGGGAATGCAAGGTAACCGCGGTGTAGTAAAGCCAGTTGTGCAAGGTAACCGCGGCGTAGGACAGCCGGTTGTGCAGGGTAACCGCGGTGTAGGACAGCAGGGAATGCAAGGTAACCGCGGAGTAGGAAAGCCAGTTGTGCAAGGTAACCGCGGAGTAGGACAGCAGGGTGTGCAGGGTAACCGCGGAGTAGGAAAGCCGGTTGTGCAGGGTAACCGCGGCGTAGGACAGCAGGGTGTGCAGGGTAACCGCGGTGGAGTAAAGCCAAGTGTGCAAGGTAACCGTGGTGGAGTACAGCCAGGTAAACAAGTTGTAGGGCATCCAAGTAAACAAGTTGATCCCAATAAGAAGAAAGATGAAATACGATAAAAAAGACAGGACAAAAGATAACGCAGCAAAATGAGTCAAAAAGCCGTATAATCACGGGCATGAACCCCGGCAATCATTCGAAACTGTTGGGTTCATGCCCTCCGCTTTCGGAATCGCAGTTTCAAAAATAAACAGTTATAATATTGGAAAAACCTTGCCAGCTTTGATGATCGGGATAAACCTGATTTTCAAAGCTGGCATTTTTTTCGGATCTCAGGGATATCTGCCTATAATTATCCCGCACTCCATATTTTGTGGTCAATATTTCCTTAGTGAAACTTAATGAGACCCAAGCTTCAGAAACAGAATGCACTGAAGCTTGCTGGTCGAATTATCCCCGAAGCGGAGCGGGATCAGTACCCGCAAAGCGGAGGATATTATACCCCACAGATTGCTTTGGAGTATAATATTCGTGATTGACATTCAAAACCGACAACTTTATAGTTAACACGATAACAAACAACGTCTTATCAGATATAAAAAAACACTGTTAAGCGGATATAGCAAGTTGAACAGATAATAAAAGGTCAAAGGCAGACTTGACCCCTTGTCTTGTGGAAATCAGTATGATTGCGTGGCTTCGTAATATTTTACGTAGAATTACAGGTATCTCTACCCCGTTTGGAGGTGTGTCGTGGCGTCCTTCAGAGACCAAGGACGAGACTAAAGTTACCAAAATACCAACGTTGGATGTGCCAATTTTATTTACTTCACTAAAAAATGACGGGTTCATAACTTTTCTGGAGGCCAATGACCATAGAATTGTATTCCTCGATACATGTATTGACGCAAGCGTCGTCTTGAAGGAGCAACGAGATATAGTCGAGAAAGAAGAGCTTGACCTAGGCATAATAACATCGTGTGATTTTAGTGGCGTGCCACTCCCGCTGCTAAATAAAGATGGTAAACTTGTAACGATAACCTTTTACTTCAGTGACGATCATGTTCTCAAGTGTTCGGCTGGCGGACCAGGTATAATTAATGTCGACATCAATGGGTTCTTTGAGGTTTCTCGAACTTTTCATGGTGGCTCCACCACGGCTTTCCATTTTAAAGAAGTACAGGCGTCACTCGAGGAGAAAGTGGACCTTCTAAATCGGTAATCGATCGAGTTGTACCAACTGACGAATGAAGTTAACTGAACAGTAATCCATCAAGCGCATCACAAAGTGAGTTATATGGCCCGAATTGTATTTCCAACATCCAAAAGAGCTGCCATTTGGCAAGCTCATGAACGTCGTTGCATCTATTGTACAGAATTGATAACCTTTGCTGACCTTGATGTTGATCATATTATCCCATCACACATCAAAAACCAGCCAGAGGAATTCACGAAACTGCTTCATGAATATGAACTTAGTAATGATTTTGATATCGATGGCCTTCTTAACCTTGTTCCATCACACCGTCACTGTAATCTTCAAAAAAAAGGACAAGTTCTGCCGAAAAGCAGGGCTCTTCACTTTTTGTCCATTGCTGAGAATAAACATAACAAGGCCTATAAGATTGAGCAAGAACATAAAGAACAATTAAAAAAAGATAAATTTAGTGTAATATTACAAGTCGCCTTAGAAGAAGGACGCATTTCTCGCGAAGAGCTTAGTTCCCTGGTTTCTGGTTACGCAAAGTCTCGAAACATGTTCGAAGTCCTAACAACGTTGCCATTCGTGGATTCAGAATTGAAAGGGCTTGTTTCATCTTATGATGTTGATTTACTATACGACAGACCGATTTTGCCCAGGCTGCATGGACTTGATAAGTTGACCATGGCCAGATCAATTTTGTCCAAAGAAGAAAAAATTGAGGTTCGGACATGCCGTGAATGGGCAGAAGCTGTTCTCGATGGTTACGACGCACTTTCAACCTATGATATAAAAGAGGAGGCGTTCTTCAAGAGAGTCTACGCTCTCATAGTTGCTTTGGCTCAAGCAAAAGTTCCTAAACATAATTTCATTTCGGATCAAAAAGCAACTATTGCAAACTTTGATCTTCTCCCCGTAGACCTTTTACCAATATTGAGTGGCGAAGAAAGCAGGGAGATGGAACGCTTCAAATCTGATGGTGTTAGTATATCTGACCTGATTGCTCAAGAACGTGTAAAGATTATATCATCCTCACCACAGTCATTGACCCTTCATTATAATTACATGGGCCTTTACTTGAACGAGATACTTAGAGCTGATCTGAATGACGATGGTGTCGAAGATCTCCTTATCGGAAGTTATAAGTGGACACTAGAAGGAACCTTTGGTGCAGGCTCTACCAAAGTCTTGACTCGTTTTGGTATTGATCAAGCATTTGTAATAGTCAACGATATTGAACTGGATGTCAAGAAGGTTTGATAACGAACGCATGCTGCCAGTCCAACAAACACGTGGTGAAAAATGGACGTCTCTTCAACTGCCTCATCAAGGTTGAAAAATTATTATTAGTATTCTGCTCACTTTTTGTCTTTCATTTTCAAAAAGCCAATAGTTAAGAATAACAAGTTCTATTAATGATAACCTTCTTTAAATCATCGGAAAGGTCATTAAAGTATGAGCAGTAACCGGCAACACGAACCAGGAGATGCGGGTATTTTCCCGGATTGTCGTATGCGTCAAGTAAAATTTGTCTGTCAATGACGTTTGGCTGGAACTGCATACCGCCTTTATCAAAGTACGTACTGATTATACCGGAAAGGTTCCTGACTCCATCCGGACCTTGAAACAGCGCTGAGTCAACAGTGAATGTAACCGTTGTGCCATTGGGGGCATAGTTTACAAAATCAACACCGGCGACAGCATTCAGCGATGATAATAAATCCGTCGTCTGCATTCCATAATGAGGAGTAATACTGTTAGCAAGAGAAACGCCGCTCAATCTGCCTGAAGGCAAGGCGGGCGTTTTCTTTCCATAGACATCATTCACATTCAAGGCGTAATATCCGGCGGTATATATGCCGCCTCTAGGACAGTTCGCAACCGACTTCAAAGCGTTGACGTAAATCTGTAATGTTTTGTTCACCCAAACGACTGCTTCACTGGAACCATCATGACCAAATTTCGGGACCTCGAGTAATGCCGATCTGACCTGCTGATAATATTCCCCCTCAAAGTTGTTGTTGATGGCGTTGATGATGTTATTAATTGAATACAGCTTCTTCTTGTATACCACCTCATTGATGGCAAATAACGAATCCGCGACGTCCGTAATTCCTACCGCCTGAATGCCGCTGCTGTTTACTGTCGCGCCGCCTTCGCACAGGTCTTTTCCGCTTTCAATACAACCCTTAAAGAGAGTTGATGAAAGGGGCGTCGTAAAGTTTTCACTAATCATCTTTTCAATGCTCTGGTGGTCGGTCAAGATGGAGTTGGTCAGATGATTCAAACGTACCTGAAAGCGTTGAAGTAACTCATCTATGTTCGCAGGTGGCTTAGGTGTGGAGGCCCTTTTCTTTTTGAACTGTTTCTGGGCGTTCATATATTTTGCAAGGACATACTTGGAAAATTTATTGTCCCTGCGGCAGTTGTATTCGAAAAATTTAGTGGTTATTTTCTCCAGTTGATCGACTGAGCCAAAATTCCACAAATCATCTTCTTCGCCTTTCAGGGCCTGTAAGAAAGGCAAGGTAACGTTCACATTAGCGCAGTCGGTATTGCCAAAATGATCATCAGACACATTTGGTTCAACACATCCAATTACCGCATAATTCCTCGCATCCTCCACGGGGGTGGCGGGGTAATGCTTTGCCAAAGTTTCCAGGTAAATTTCATCATTATACAAAGCAGGCATGGGTGCGCCGTTAATATATACCTCCGCAAGCCTGTCCAGATATTCAGGGGGACTGTCCTTATGAATTCTTGCCGTCATATTACAGGCGTAAGGTTGCAGTTCGCAAATATCGAGCAGCATATAGGTAACGTCATTGGTGGCGTCCTTTCCGTCTCTGCCAAGACCTCCGGCTGTCACAGCCTGGTCCGTAGACATAGTCTCAAAGAGTCTTCCGATTCTCAAATAGGTATCGCCATCGTTTACCAAGATGGCTTCGTCCATTTTGAGAATATATAAGGCCAGCAGTTCTTTCGCCTTATTGTAATCAATTATACCGGCCTCTTTATCCCTTTTATAGTAGGGATGTAATACCTGATCAAGGCGTCCATGGGATATCGCATTTTCATAGGATTCTGTACAAATCGCGATCTGTAAAAACATCATGCTTTGGAGCGCTTCATGGTACGTGCGGGCAGGGTATTTAGGGACATGTCTGCAGATCGCGGCCATTTCTTCCAATTCTTTGCGGCGTCCCGGATCCGATTCCTCCCGGCTCAGCTTTGTCAGGCTGTCAGCGTAACGCGCGGCAAAAGTTTCCAATGCCTTGAGGCCGATGGTTGCTCCCTCATAGAAGGCCTGGCTGCTGTCAGGCTTTCCTTTTCGCGTGGTTTCAATCTCTTTTATGATCCCCGTGGTTCCCAACTGAAGCATGCGCTCGAAGTTAACGGTAAAATGCGCTATTGCGGCCATGTTGTTATTAAATCCGGCAACACTCTCAGAGGCGCGGGCAATGGTTAGCACAAACTTGGGGACGGAATTAGCTACCTTCAACATGAGGCAGTGTCCCAGCCAGAAAGGAAGTGTTCTATAAAAGAAATTGATCCTCTCCTTCCAGGAACACTGGAATGAAACCGGTTTCTGGCGATGGATCTGATGGAGAATCGAAGCGAAGAGAGCGCCGTAGTGTTCCTCCCATATCTGACCGCCGCATCTCTTGGCGGTGAAATTGCCGACGAGCAGTTCATTGGGATAGATAATAACGCTCTTGTTTTCCAATACATAAGACAGACGTTCCGACCTGTGAATGGGGTTCGGTTTCTTAAAACCATGCTTCTTGTAGTAATCTGTTTTTAGTCTGGATACTTCAAAACAGAGACTCCTGCCACTTTCCCTGATAGCGTTTTGTATGTCATAAACGCGCTTGGAAAAGACGGCTTTATGCCTGGAAGCATCCAGATCATAACATTCAGCTTTGATGCCAAGAGATTTGAATAATTCGACTGCCCTTTTTACGGAGGCAAGACTTTGGTCATTTGTGATATTCAATGACTCTGACTCCAAGCCGAGACGCTTGGCTTTTTCTTCATACATGTCGTGGTATTTCAGCAGTTCGATGGAGTCGTGATTGACAGACTTCAAGAAATCCGCTGCCGCCTTGATGTTGTTTTCCCTATCGTTGTAACCCGGCACCATCGCCATGCGGAATTTAACATTGGCGTTTAAAGCAATCAGTTTCTTTATATTGTCGTGGATTAGTTTGCTGTCCTGCTTGGTGTATTTCTTATGGAGGCTGTCATCGCCGACAACCTTCAAGTCAGCGAGAAACATATCTACGTGGGGCGCCAATTTTTCGATATTCCCCCAGGATACGTGAAGTGAAGTTTCAACGGCAACATGTATATTCTCTTTCCTTAATGCTTCCAGTAAAGGTATCAGGCTGTCCGGGTCCTGTAATAGAGGCTCGCCGCCGCTCAGGGTCACCCCGCCGTTTGTTTTGTAGTAATAATCCTTGTCCCTCGAAACAAGTTCCACTATGTTGGAAATCGAATAATCACTGTCAGGCGCCAGGCCGGGCTGGAAAGACAACGCTTCCGGATTCTGGCACCATAAGCATCTCAAGGAACACCCCTGAAAGAAAATAGTTGTGCGGATGCCGGGACCGTCATGGACACAGGTGCGTTGTATTTTTAAAACTTTTAGTTTTTCAGTGGGTTCAATTGGGTAATCATTAAGATTTCGGGCAGCCTGCATTTTTTATTCCTTCGAAATATATTCATCTTTTAGTGCTTATAAGAGCTGAAAACCAAACGGCGTCAAGCTCAACAGGGCAATCGCTCCTAAACAGACTTTAGAAATTTAAGTAACTCCATACCGGCCTGCAAAAATTTTTGAGCGCTCTGGGCTGCTTTTTCCTCATCCCCATTCATCACAGCTTCAAGTATTTCCTGCTGTAATGATGTGCTTAAATTTTTAGATAATGGCAGAAATAGCTTTAAGTGTTTATCATGGATTGTTTTTATGGTGTTCATTAAAAGAATATAAACCATATTTTTGCTGGCCAAGGCGAGTTGACGAAAAAATTCAAAATCTAACTGCTGTAACTTTGCCGGGTCATTTGTTTTGACCAACTTTTCCATCAAGTTACTCATTTGTTTAATATCTTTTTTATCGGCTCGCCTTGCGGCAAGTTTTGCTACATCAGTCCCAAAAAGTTCTCGAGCCTCCAAAATATTTTCCAAAATTTTTAAATCGATTTCACCATTTATTACCAGTAAAGAAAATATTAAATCTATAGATGCCTTGCGAAAATCCTCAACAATAATACCTTTACCTTGATGGATAACAATCAATTTTAACTGTTCGAGTTTTTTAAGAGCTTCACGCAGAGTTGCTCTTGTCACATTGAGTTGTGTTGCCAGGGTTCGTTCCGCAGGCAGTTTATCACCGGGACTTACCCCGCCCTGCAAAATATATTTCAACAACATTTCAGCGATTTGTTCAGGAGCTTTTATTTTGTCAACGGGGGTCAATTTCGCTTTCATTATAACTCCTCATCTCAATCCCGCGACTTGGAATCCCCCGGTGCCAGCCGGGGAAGGAATGCGTCGTATCTCGCGGGAGGTCGCGTTATCCTCTACCGGAGGGCACTCCACTATTGGTACTACCATTAGGCCAATCCATAACTTAATGAAAATTTAAAATCAAGGATTTTTTTGCTATGGTTTACGGGATTTGCCGACGGGTGAGTTGGTACCGAGAATTTGTTAGAGTGATCATTAAGGTAAAAAAGACCGAAGAAAACGGAGGAAAAGTTACTTGCTGTAATGTTGTTTTTCTTATTTTCCAAATTCATACAACATTTCAATCCCGCGACTTGGAATTCCCCGGCTCCAGCGCCATAACTCGCGGGAGGTCGCATTATCCTCTGCTTCGCGGGATAATTCGATCTGTAAGCTTCAGTGCACTTTGTTTCTGAAGCTTGGGTCTCATTATTATAGGGAGCCTCCGGCTCCTGTCGAAGGGGGCTCCACTCGGAAATAATCAAAAAATGGCTGAAACTCTATCTTGACATGTGATATATGTTTCTGGAGCAAGTCATACAAAGATAATGATTTATATTGACAGGTAAAGAAAAATAGTGAAAATCTGCCAAAAGATTCATAAGAAACCGAAAAAATTATTCTTAAATAATTAAATTTAGCCAGGGGGTAAAAAAGATGATGCTACCAAAGTCTAAACTCACCAAGTTGGTTGGTTTAATAGCGCTTCCATTAGTTATTCTGCAACTTACCAGTTGTGCTCACATGACGCCATTGACTGCAGCGGCCAAGGAAGGTGATGTCACCACGATCAAGGAGCTTCTAAATAAAGGTGCTAAAGTTGATGAGCCCAATTCAGGAAAATGGAGTGCAACACCATTATATTGGTCATTATTTGATTGTAAATTTGAAGCAGCGGAACTTTTATTAAAAAAAGGGGCCAATGCAAATTCAGCTGATTCCTTTGGGTTGGCACCCTTACACTTGGCAGTTTGTTGTAAGGATGTAGATAGTTCATTAATCGAGCATTTCATTGAAAAAGGAGCAGATGTCAATTATAAAAATACATCTGATGGTTTGAGAAGCTTACACTATGCAATTTCTTGTGGAGCTGATGATATGGCGAGATTGTTGATTGAAAAAGGTGCTGACGTAAATGCCATTGCTGATGACGGAACAACTCCCCTTATACTTGCAGCAAAAAATGATTCCGTGTTTATAGCAAAGCTTCTGCTGGAAAAAGGGGCAGACGTCAATTGGCGTGATATGAAGAAAAAAAACGCTATGTCATATGCTAAAGGTCTTTTCTCTAAAAAGAAGAAAATGATTCAACTTTTGCAAAGTGCTGAGGGCAAATAATAAGTATTGATAATAATGTGTTGAAGATTCTACAAAAGAGGAAAAAATTTTATCATATTCTTTTATGAATGAAGTTAAGAAATACATAACAGAATGAAAAATATGAACCGGAATAAGATGTCCTGACTTATACTTGGGTTGACCGTTGCCTTGTAAATTCCTTTAACAAATAAATCGTCAACCACGACAAAAATGCAATACTTCATCCGTAATAATCAAATTTTTATTGATGGTCGCATGCTTGATAAATAGGTGAAGTCAACAAGCACTTTTTCTGTAATGTTGTTTTTCTGATTATACTTGCTTGCACAACAGTTCAAACTATAATATTCAAAAAAACTATAGAGCTCTAATTTAACATGTAGTATAAGTATCGAGGGTAGGTCGTTGGCATTATGTGTTAATCCTAATGAATGGAGGATTTTATGATTAAGTATAGGTTTCTGCTTATTTTTTGTTTAGTCTTCACTATGAGTGGTTGTGCTGTCAACAAAATGGCTCTCACCAAAGGCCAGTCCGACATTGATCTTACAAAAAAATCAATTGCTTTGCTTTCCGTCAGAATATCAAACCAATATAAACCAAGCCGTCAGTTAGAATTGCTGAGCGTTTTTATTTGCCCGCAATCCGAATCAAACTGCAAGCACGATCTTCCTTCCAATCCCGGAAGTCCTTATAAACCTTATAAAAGAGAAAAAGATTATTTCAATGAATATTTACTGAAGTATGAACTGGAGAGTGGTACATATAATATTGATGGTCT
>PLMV01000128.1 GCA_003141615.1 Syntrophaceae bacterium | reverse complement strand
TATTTCCAAAGCTGGTGGGGTGCCGTTGGCGTTGTTCCCATTGTGACCGGTTTTATCAGATGGTGTCCGGCGTATATCCCGTTTGGCTTTTCTACATGCGAATCAGATAAAAAATAAGAGAAGTTGCTTATTCAGGACGGTTTTGAGGCCAAACAAGGCCTGCTGTATACAAAGGAAGGTCTGTACAAGGACACTTGCATCATTGGCTACCAAGGCTGTGGGTAATGACATGAGCAAAGAGTTCATTCTTTACTGTGACACCGGAAAGACCTGCACCTCCTGGGCCTTTGTGATGACGGAAATACTGGGATACAAGGATGTGAAGATCTATGACGGGTCCGCCATGGAATGGTTGGCAGATCCGAACGCCCCTATGGAACCTGTTAGCAACAAATAGATTTGTCCTGTTTTGTAGCAAATGAATTGTCCGCTTTTCTGTCTTGGGAGAGTTGGTGTCGGTAGAGCACTAAGCATCTCACATGAGACAGAAGACGAGCGGCGGACCTACGCTGCCTTTTTCTTTTTTATTTCTTTCAGTTGTCCTTGTTTGTCATAATCAGCCAGCTTGCGCGGACCATGGAAGATGGCAAGTGAACCGTCCACGTACCGATGGACCCGCACCCTGACCTTGACGTAATGGCATCGATACCTGTCGGCAGGGATTTGCAGTGTTTTCCNNTCAAAGCTGACACAGTTGTCAGCCGTCACTGTCCGTTCATACTGTTCACAAAGGATATCGTCGAGATTTACGCCAATCCACTTTACAAACGCAGTCCCCTGCTCGGCCGCCGGCTGCATGAACTCGGCATTGAATGCCGGCAGATACACTTTGGACAGATAACGGTTGGCAGCATCCATCGTCACGATGCCCTGCAAGGCCAGTTCCTTGGGGAGTCTCTCCTGGTGTGTACTGAAGTTTCGTTCGCTCCGACCCCGTGCTTCCGGAGAATAGGCAGGGATCATCTCAATCCCCAGGTGCTTCATGGCCCTTCCAAACTGGGTAGGCTGCGTTTTGCTTACTTTGCCTCCTGTCTCCGGAGTAAACCAGTAATGACTCCCACGGTCGGTATAAAGAGAGCTGAATAAACCATGATGAACAATGACCTCCCTGATCCCCTGAAAACTGCTGACCGTTCCCTCCTCGACAACAAAAAACATGGAATAATGCTCGCTGGTCGCGTCATCCATCGTCACGATCAGGTCCCACTTCTTGCCAGGAACCCACTCATGATTGCTCCCATCCTGATGCAGCATCATGCCGCGAATGGGGGCTCGTTCCCGACGCTTGCGATGGGCACCCCGTTTCCTGGCTCTGGAAACCAACCCGGCCATCTGAAGTGTATTCTTCACCCAGGTGTAGCTCCGCTGTCCCCCATCACGCTGATACCACCCATAAAAATGCTTCACGTTCCAACCACGGTGTCGCCTCCTGTACAAATCTGAAACAGCGAACACCTCATCTACTGGCGCCCGACGAAATGATGCCTGGATCAAACGCTTGTCCAGTAAACCTTCTAATCCACCCTCCTCGTAACGACCCATATAACGACGAAACGTCCGAACACATACCCCCACCAACCGGGCCGCCTCTTCCTGATTCAACCGACCTTCCGTCCAATCACCATACGCCTCTTCAAATCGCATCTTCCGGATCTCCTGTAACAACTCCGTCCGTCTCATCTGTCACCTCCATCGGTGACCATAACAAACCGGACAGTTTATGTGCTACAAACCCGGACAGTTTACTTGCTTCTAACAATCGCGGCTATTCCACTTGACATAATAAAAACGTAAGTGTATATTATCAAACAGATAAATTCATATGACTATGATTAAGAACCATTAAGCGGCCATGGCAGGCACTGGTTAACTTTTCAACCCCACAGATCATCTCAACACACTAGGGTGCAACCCTATGAAAGATCAATCCAAGACAAAGCAGGTTTTGATACAGGAACTGGCTTCTTTAAAACGGAAAATCGCAAATCTGGAAAGAACGGAATCAGAACGTAAGCGGGCGGAGGAAGAACTGATTAAGAGCGAAGAGAAATATCGTAGCTTATTGGACAATGCCAGTGACGCCATATTTCTTTCGGATATGGAAGGAAACCTGCAGGAGGCCAACAAGAAAGCGGAGGAGCTTCTTGGTTACTCAAGGGAAGAGATATCGGGCATCCATATTTCCCGGATTCATCCGGCAGAGGTCTTTGGTAAGATTAAGGACATTTTCAACGAAATCATCACCAAAGGGTCAGGCTATGTCAATGATGTATCCGTATTGAGGAAAAATGGAACGATCATCCCTGTCGATATTACGGGGAGCCTTGTTGAACGGGATGGAACAAAAGTTCTCCAGGGCATTTTCAGAGACATCACGGAACGCAAGCGGGCGGAGGGGGCATTGAAGGAAAGTGAAAACAAATATCGACTGCTGGCCGATAATGTCAATGATGTCATTTTCATTTTGGATCTGAATTTAAATTACACCTATGTCAGCCCTTCCGTAAAAATCCTGAGGGGATATGAACCGGAAGAGGTTTTGAAACAGCTGCCTACTGAGACATTGACGCCCTCCTCCATGGATCTGGCCATAAGGACCCTATCCGAGATCATGGAGCTCGAAAAATCCGGACATAGAGATACAAACCTATCCCGGACGCTTCAGCTGGAAATGGTGCGAAAAGATGGAACCACCGTTTGGACGGAAGTGAAGTTTTCCTTCATCAGAGATGAAAATCAGCAAATGGTGGGCATTCTCGGCGTAACCCGCGACATCACCGAGCGTAAGCAGGCGGAGGAGAAACTTCGGGAATCCCTGGAACAATTGCGGCGGGCGGTGGAAACGACCATTCAGGTGCTGGTGATGGCCGTGGAGATGAAAGATCCTTACAC
>PLMV01000006.1 GCA_003141615.1 Syntrophaceae bacterium | reverse complement strand
TGACGAAGGGACGTTTATCAAGAGAAAATAGAAAATAACAGGCAGGGAAGTTCATTTATGCTAACGGCGACCACATTGCGGTCACGACTGCAAAGAAATCTGTCCGGTTTCTGCTTATCTCGGGTAAACCCATTGGCGAGCCGTTAGCCTGGTATGGTCCGATCGTGATGGACAGCGATGAAGAATTGCAATTGGCGTTTGAAGAGTACCAGAACGGGACGTTCATAAAGCATAAAAAGTCGTCGGGCATATATTATTGGTGCCGCTGTGGTCAGTCCGCGGCCCAGCCGTTTTGTGACAACTCCCACAAGCGGCTCGATACCGGCATAACACCCATGGAAGTGGAAATTAAAGAAGCAAAAAAAGTTGCCTGGTGCGGCTGTAAACGCACAGAAAATCAGCCATTCTGCGACGGAACACATAAGACTTTATAGGCGACAATAGAAAGTGATATCATTATTAAATGTCAGCCTGATGACTAAAACACTCATGTGTGAGAAAAAAGGAGAAAGACATGAAACCTCGGTTTATGAAAAACATTGACCATTGCCAGAGTAAGCAAGGAAACTGGGAGGATAAGGAATGACGAAAAAGATTGCTGTTTTTGTAGGAAGCCTTCGTAAAGAATCCTTCAATCGGAAGATGGCAAAGGGGCTCGCAACACTTGCACCTAAGTCACTGATGCTTGAAATCATTGAGATCGGCGGGATCCCACTCTACAACCAAGACTATGATGACGGGGGAACCCCACCTCCAGCATGGACCGCATTCAGGGAGCGTGTGAAATCGTTTGACGGTTTCCTGTTCGTGACACCGGAATACAACCGTTCAGTACCCGGCGTGCTGAAGAATGCTCTTGATGTGGGATCACGGCCTTACGGCCAGAGCGTCTGGGGAGGAAAACCCGGTGCTGTGATAAGCGTTTCACCTGGTACAATAGGAGGCTTTGGCTCAAATCATCATCTCAGGCAATCTCTCGTATTCTTGGATGTTCCCACAATGCAGCAGCCTGAGGCGTACATCGGTGGTGCTGCGCAACTGTTCAATGCTGATGGAAAAATTACGAATGAGGCAACTCGCGAGTTTCTCATAAAGTTCATAAACGCGTTCGCGGCATGGGTTGCGAAAAACTCCTCTAAGAACCCATAAATGACGTGCAAGGGAAAACGTATCAAAGGAAAGGAGGTGAAAAGGATGAAGACCCAAAAGAGGAAAGAACTGAGCAAGAAAGCCAAGAGTCAAGAGAAGACGTTCTGGATGTTGATGCGGTCTGCTGATTCCGGCAGTCTATGTTACAGTTGAAAGAAGTGAAAAACAAGCTAGTTGCCGGTCCGGCAACCAAGACCTTTGATTTTTTTATCCAGTGGCATCTCACTGAACGGTGCAACCTCCGCTGCCGCCATTGCTATCAGGAGCGGAGAAAACCGGTCGAGATGTCAAGTGGAGACCTGAAACAGGAAATCGACGGGGCGATGGAGATGTTCGCGGCCTGGGAAAAGGAGCACGACATCTTCCTTTCCCCGTCGATCCATTTTACGGGCGGTGAGCCTTTTGTTTACCAAGGTCTATGGGATGTCATTACCCATGCCCGCCAAAGTGGCTTCAACGTGGCCATTTTGACCAATGGCAGCCTGGTTACAGATGAAGACGCCGTGAGGGCGTCACAACTCGGTATTATGGATGTCCAGGTCAGCCTTGAAGGTCCTCCTGAAATCCATGATGGAATCAGAGGCCCCGGAAGCTTTGACGCCGCGGTAAAAGGCGCCCGCCTGCTCATCGAAGCGGGAAGCAAAGTGAGTGCGAATATGACCCTTTCATGCCTCAATGTCGAAAGCATTGAAGAAACGATAGGGATAGCAAGAGGCATCGGTTTCTCCGGTATGGGCTTTTCCCGTTTGGTACCCTGTGGAAGTGGCGGGAGATTGCTGAGCAGCATGCTGACGTCTTCAGAGATCAGGAACGCCTACCAGAGAGCATTTGCGTTAAACAGCCCTTCGTTCACAGTCGCTTCGGGAGACCCCCTTGCCGGTGTTCTTTCGGGGGTAAAACCTTCTCCACAAAGCCATCTGACCCTATCCGGCTGCAGTGCCGGCTTCTCAGGGATTACCATTACCAGTGACGGATCCGTCATGCCTTGCCGCCGCATCGGGCTTAAGATCGGGAACCTGCGCAAAACCTCTTTACGACAAATCTGGTCATCCTCTAAACTCCTCTGGCGACTCAGGCAACGGGAAGGTTATCAAGGGAAATGCGGAAAATGCTCTTTATGGCCATCTTGCCGGGGTTGCCGGGCCGTGGCTTATGCCTATTCAAAATCTCACGGTATCCCTGATCTCTTCGCGGATGATCCTCAATGCTGGATGACGTGTCATGATAAATCTGACCTCACAGAGAGCCGTTCCTTCTGATTAAGTTTTGTCGAAAACCATTTGGCAGTGGATTACTTTGATTCACTGATTTATATAAACATCAATATTTTCATCCTTCGTTGTGCACGTTCCGGGCATGGGGGTTATATGGAAGCAATTTTGAATGTTTGGCCATGGTACGTTGCCGGTCCTTTGATGGGTTTTTTCGTTCCATTCCTTTTAATAGTTGGCAATAAGTTATTGGGAATCTCAAGTTCGTTTCAGCATATCTGTTCCATTGTGCTTAACACAAAAAAATTTGCAGCTTCCGGTTACAATGTATCATCAAACAGATGGAAATTTTTCTTTGTTATTGGAATTACGCTTGGCGGGTTGGCAGCAAAGCTTTTCTTGGGTGCCGGAGACGTTACTTTTCTTCCACAGTAGTATTATACATTGAAAGGATTGATCTTTCTGTTTACCGGCGGATTTCTTGTCTGGTTCGGAACGCGTTACGCAAATGGTTGCACAGCAGGCCATTCAATTGCCGGCATTTCAACTTTTCAGCTATCGGGATTGATCGCAACCATTCCTTTTTTTGTTGGCGGACTTATTTACACACATTATCTTTTCCTTTTTTTTAATTAGGCGAACCATGAAAGACATAAAATATATTTTGTTTGGAATCGTATTCGGTATTTTATTGACAAAAGCGGAAGTGATAAGCTGGTTTAGAATTCATGATATGTTTCTCTTTAAAGAAGCACACATGTATCTCATAATAGGTTCTGCAATTGCCACTGCGGCCATTTCTGTTTTACTAATCAAGTATTTTAAAGTGAAGACACTTGATAAAAAAGAGATCGTAATAGATTCGAAGGCATTGAACAAAGGAACCGTAATTGGCGGAGTAATGTTTGGTATCGGTTGGGCAATGACCGGTGCTTGCGCTGGACCAATCTTTGCACAGATAGGTGTTGGCGAATGGGCGGCGGTTATTACATTAATTGGCGCAGTGTTCGGTGCATATTTATTATCGGTTACAAAATTCAGGTTGCCAAACTGAAGCGGCACCTTGTAAATTGAACTGCCTCAATATGCATAGATTCGTTCAGAGTAATACACGCAGTCCATTATATGAGGTGTACCAACAGTTGTAGGTATAGCCAGCGATTCTGCCGGTTTTGTGATTTTGAAAAATCAGAAAACTAATTTTTTGCTCTGTACTTCCTGAAAGAAAGCATACGGCATTTTTTATAAATATTCACCCTTTCAAGTGATAATCATTATTGGCTGAAGTCTTCATACCAGCGCCGTCACAAAATATTGAGGATGACAAGTAGCAATACCACTCTTGTCGTCCATTCT
>PLMV01000048.1 GCA_003141615.1 Syntrophaceae bacterium | reverse complement strand
CAGGATTCAACAAACACATCACAACCGAAGTCGGATGCAATTTTAACTGTATCATCCGTACTGCCGGAATCCACCACCACAATCTGATCGGCAAAGGCGACACTTTTCAGGCAATCAGGTAGATTATCCGCTTCGTTCTGCGTGATGACGGCAACGGAAAGAGGGATGGTCTTTATTTCATGGATGTCATTTTTTATCATGCGTAGCGCCGGATTAACCCGGCTTCGAAGAGTACCATGGTTAAATTATTTAAACAATGAATTTTCGGATTGGATATGATAGAGAGAATTTGCATTTTATCAAAATGGCGCCCTGTGCATGAAAGGAACTCACAGGTAATGATTATGAATCCGATCGGGATGAACGTTACAACCGGCATCTGATGAACCTGATGGTAACACAGTTTACGAAGGCGGCGTTTTTCTGACTATTTGATGATAACCGGCCCATCACGTAGTTCACCGGGATTGATATTGGCATCTTTGTTCACATGAAGGAAAAAAAACAAAAGGAAATCCGGCTGGATGAACGCGTCCCCGTCCGTTCATGGTTATCTTCCCTGCTTTTTTGCGGGGCCTTGGCGGCTTCGCTCCTCTTTAACGGCAGCAAATACGAGTTCCTGGCCATCTCCCAAATTTTGCTCTTGTCGGTTTTTTTAGTCATCGTATTAACCTCCTATGAACGGGGCATCAAAATCCCCCGAACTTTCCTTGCCTTGTCCGTAACACTTTTCTGGTCTTGGCTCGCCCTGTCTTCGCAATTTTTACCCAACACCCCAGCCTTCACTTCCATTAACTTCTGGTGGCAGGGAACCTTGCCAATGGTATTTTGGCTATATACTCTCCAGCCGAATGCAAACACGTTCTGGAAATATGCAACCGTATTTATTTTAGTTTTGGGTATTTTTCTTTCCATCATCGGAATATATCAGTTTTTTGTTTTGCGAGAGTTTCCGCAAATACCTTTTCTATATAAAAATTTACTGGCCTCCTTTCTCGATATCATTATCCTCATCTGGACGGCAAAGTATCTAATCCGGACAAGCACCCGTGACAACGACTCATCTGCTTATCAATTCTACGTTCTGGTCTCACTTTTCATTCTCATATATACGGTGATGTTGATTAACAGTAGAGGTATTCTGCTCAGTTTGGCCGTCGCCTTTGCTCTTCTTCTTTCTGTTTCTTATCATTTGGCCGTGCGAAAAAAGCCCATCCTGATCATTTTGGCGGTCATAATCGCAGCCTCTCTTTTCGGAACGATATCCAGTAAATTGTTCAGTCCCGGGTTTGATGTTATGGAACGTGTGGCAACGCTTCAACAGCCTTATAATGCCGGCAAAAGTCGTTTCATCATCTGGGAAGCCTCCTATGATTTGTTGAAACAATCCCCCTGGCTGGGTACAGGTCTCGGCACCTATTCACTTAGGTATCCGCCTTACCGCCATCCCGAGGACGACAACTTCGGCGCTTATGCGCACAATGACTATTTACAAATATGGATTGAAGGAGGGCTGCCGGCATTGCTATTTCTTGTTTTCATTATGATATCCGTATTGCTGGCATTTTTGAAATCAATGCGCGGTAATTATCTATTTGCCGGTGTCATCCATGACGCCCTTCCTGATCACGATACCATCAAGAAAGGCAACGATAATACCTGCATCAGCGGGCTGCAAAATAAAACGAGTCATCCCGTGCTCGCCAGGACGGCAACTAAAGAAGAAGCGATTGCCCTGGATAAGATCGAAATAACGGGATTAGTTGCATGTTTGATTGCCACCGCCATGCATTCTTTTTTTGATTTCAATTTCTACATGGTACCAACTATGATTCTGCTGGGGTTGGTTCTTGGCCGTTTTCATCATATGACCGTTCAGAATAACCCTCAGGTCAGGCAGATAGAAATTAATTGGCAAAAGCACTTAAAACCCTATGCCTTCAGAGCCATTAGCGTTATCACCGTGATCATACCAACTTTGTATTTTGCCGGGGTAGGGGTGTCCATGTATCAATATAACCGTGGGGTTTATTTGGTGGGTATAGGTGCAAGCGATGAGGCTATAAAATATTTCAGGGCAGCCGGTAACTTTTGGAGATCAAACGATGCCCCTTATTATGGTCAGGCCACAGCGATAAAATTAAATCTTCAGCGAATATCGAAAGACGATTTCGCCGGCAGAAAAACGGAGTTTGAACGGGCAGAAACCCTTCTTGCTGAGGCAGAAAAAAGAAGCCCTTTACGGCCTCAGATATTCCATATGCGAGGCCTGCTATATCTGGAAAATCAAGATCTCGCCGGTACAAACGGAATGGAAAAAGCGGCTGCGAATTTTGAAAAAGCGCTCAAACTCAATCCATTATTTTATCATGCCCGTGTTGCATACGCCTCCCTGTTAGGTAAAACCGGTAAAGAAAAGGACGCCCTCAAGGTCCTGAAGGATGGCCTTCATTATTCATATGCCCTTAACACCGACATTCTTCCTTACTTCCTGATGTCGGCCAAGGTTTTTGAAAGGTTCGCTGATTACGAGAATATGAAAGACCTTCTGGAAAAGATCAAAAGCATCGAAAAAAATAGCTGATGATTCTCTTTTCCATCAAGCGAACCGGAGGGGGTAGATCATTTGTGTCATTGGGGGAGATTTTAAAGGATTAGGCGAATTTTATGCACGATTCCGGTCCAGTATCATCAATCCGTTGCAATGGGTGTAATGCCTGATCAGCCATCCCTTTTTATAGTCGATAAAATCTGTTTCTTCATCGAAGGACTGTTCAAAGTAGTTTTCAATCGCCCTGACCACACCCCGCTCATTGTTCCATCCTTTGCCGCGACTGCCATCCTTTCTTATAAAGACTTTCCTTAGATTGGTATCGTGAAAGATGGACTTTGATCTTGCTGATAAGAAGGGAAACCAGGCCTCAATCTCCCGTAAAGTATGCTCATATAAGTGGCTGGTATCGATGAAAAGGATATCGATGTGGGGCTCGATGCCGTTTTCTTTACACCAATCCTTGAAATGTCCCGCAAATTCAATATCATTCATTTTGATAAAATGACGGTTTTTATACGAAGCTACTTCTTTGCGATCTTCGATATCCACACTTACCAATTTAGCGTTCCAGAGCTTTGCCACTCGTTCTAATACAAAAGTCGATTCACCATCCCCGGCTCCTAGTTCAACAATTAACCGGCATTCGAGTCCGAGGCACTCGAAGAAAAGTGTCTCCAGATGATCACAGATGTCTGTTTTAAAGTCTGTGCGTTTCCTGACGGCATTGAGCGTCTTCAGAAGAGCCCCCACCGGCGTTTCCATCAAAAGAATACGATTTCGTAATTTACCCATACGCTTGTTTACCCGTTAGAAGTAGTCGATGGCCTGTTCAAAGGGCAAAGAGATATTGTGTTTGAACGTCTCATAAAACTTCGGATAGTCTGCAATTGATTTGTTTTTTAAGGGTTTATAGATATTGATATATGAATCCATTTGCGGCCATTTTCGGTCCCATATCTTTCTTGTCTCCTCTGGCCAGTTATCCAGATACCCCTCATGACTTCTATCTTTTGATTGATTCTTCTCCGTCACCTTGTGGTAATGCCACACAAAGGAATCCATACTGATACCGGTGCAGCCGCCAGCCAGAAAACACCGGAGGGAAAAGTCATTATTTTCGTAGGATGCCTTCCATTGCTCGTCAAAATAGCCGATCTTTTCAAAAACAGATCTTCTCCAGAACATGACATTCAATTCAACCCCGATGCAGCGTATATAATTTTTCGATTTGCCGTTAAAAAGCGGTTCTAACAAGGAGGTCTTTTCTGCCCTGAGTTGTCCCAGATCGACATGATCAGATCCATAAGGTTCGGATGGCAGCCATGTCTGATAATCAATATCACTTTTATCTGTAAAGGGTGTTGCCTGATAAACTTCCAGAATTTGTGCCTTTTCGTATAAATCTTCATCCATTCCGGTGGTGATCACAACATCGGAGGTGATTAATCCTATGACAGGCGACTTGCAGGTCCTGACGAAAAGATTTATGGCCCGGCTGATACCGATGTTACGATTTAGGAGGATCGTGGAAAAACCGAACCGGTTCTGTTTTTCAATCAACCAACTCCGGTGATCGAATGTTGAACCCTGGTCTAAAAGAAAAACATCGCATCTCAAATGTTTACTCTTCCGCTGGTAGAAATTGTCTATGGTGACATTTAAAACGTCCGTTGCCTTTTCTTCTCCGTCCGGGTTGTAGTTCAAGATCAAATAAGCAATGTCGGGAATCATGGTGATTACGCCTTAATCAGAAAATGTTTTTAAATCAAATGCATTGAGGCTTATAAATACATTTTACGATGTTTTCTATAACACAGTTGTCTGATGATTAATATGATGAAATTAATGCGAAGTTGCGTTAGAGGAATCCGATTTCCATGCGAAACGTAAATCTTCAAAAATATAGAAGAGATTCAGTAAAATAAAAAATCTTACTTCTTGCGATGCCAATGAATAAGGATGAAATTTTCGGACAAAGGCCTAAAATATCGGTGAGCACGCCTTCCCTGAATCATGGCCGGTTTCTCAGAGACATGGCGGAACAGTGAGGACCCGTTGAGCGCCAATATCGCGAACGAATTTCTTTATAAGTTTAACACCTTTGGTTATCTATCCGTCTTTCTTCCTGCCGTTGCCAGTTTTGGAAGATGTCACCACAACCAAAGGAGTACGATACTTTATGAAATTAAGGATCATTATCTTTTTTGAATAGGAAGTTATCGTGTCCCTCTGTACTCATATTATTTATCCAGTTCAATACATGATGCGGAGTGATTTTTTCGTTAAGCTGCACACCGAGATGATATGAATCGTAATTCATATCCCAAAACATCTCAAACGTCTGTAAAAATTTGTCGTTGTGTCCTTTAGGGTCATAACCTGTTAGGCCAATTTCAATAATCCATAACGGTGCTGGTGTCCGATGTAATGTTTCATACGAACCTTTCAATACCTGATACTCGGTCCCTTCCACATCTATCTTAATAACGAGTTTCTGCCCAGAAAACCGATTTGCCACTAAAATATCCATTGTACTTAGTGGAACCATACGCTTTTTTGTTGATAACCCAGCCCAGTTTTTTATAAGAGAAGCTTCCGTTCCGACACCATATAAAACAGATAATCCGGGTTTATCGGACAAACCTACCGGATAAACCTCCACATCAAACCAGCCGTTGCAGCTGAGATTATGATAAATGTACTGAGTATTTTGCCATAAGGGTTCAATTGTTAACACTTTTTTCCCAAAAGACCGAGCAATGCAAGAATAATATCCGACATTCGCGCCCACATCGATAAACACATCCGCCTCTTTTATAAGGTTGATAATATCCCTCGTTTCGTCATACTCGTAGGATCCATCCTGCATGGACGCTGGCCCCGCCATCATGAACCCATAAGGTGTTTTCTTGAATCCCGCCTTGCGGAAGTCGCGGTAGGCACCATAATATTCACTGGCAATGGCAAATTCAGGGCGATGCTTATATAAATAAGATTTAATAGTCATTCCTGATTACTCCATAATTATAGACGAATACAATTGATAAGAACTTCCTTTTCGCGGAGGGAGTATATGAAGAAGGATCTTGTGTGTCAAGAGGATTGCATGTAATGCAGTGCTGTGTCTCGGATATTGAGGAGATGGCGTCATTCGAATTAACGAGAAAATTGCTTGATTGAACAATCGCATCGATCGCTCATTCCCGCATTTGTCATTGACAGCGGCGACCCATGACGGCTATGATCACGCCGCTTTGTGATTCTTCATCAACGGCTTCGGAGACGCCTCATGCATTTCAGTATATCTGTCAAGGGGATGCCTTTTTTTGTTTTCTTGAAGAAGTTCCCCACCTTTTTGCGGGAATACGCGGAGATCAGGCGCCAGGCGGAAAGGGCAGGGAAAGACTTCCCCTTCGCGAAACTTTATCCCTGTCTCGAAGAAAGGGATGAAGAAAGCGGCATCGTCGCCGAGCATTACTTCCTCCAGGATCTCTTCGTTGCCCAGAAGATTTTTCAGATAAACCCCACAAGGCATGTCGATATCGGCTCCCGTATCGACGGGTTCGTGGGGCACGTTGCGTCTTTCCGTGAGGTCGAGGTTTTTGATGTCCGCGGCCAAAATCTCGATATTGCCAACATCCGCTTTACCCGGGCAGACCTCACGGCGGCGGATTTCTCTTTCGTCGATTACTGCGACTCCCTTTCGTGCCTGCACGCCATGGAACACTTCGGCCTCGGACGCTACGGGGATCGTTTGAACTATCGAGGCCATCTCGTCGGCTGGGACAATATGTTCAGGATGCTGAAACAGGGCGGTAAATTATATTTCTCGGTACCCATCGGCAAACAGCGGATCGAGTTCAATGCGCACCGGGTTTTTTCCGTTGCCTACTTGCTGCGCCTCATGGAGGGACGCTACGACATAGACTCTTTCTCTTATATCAACAACGAAAATCGACTTATCACCCATGCGGTTCTTGACGAGAGATCCGTGGGAAATAACTTCGGCTGTCATTATGGTTGCGGCATCTTCGAACTTACGAAGCGCTGACCGGCCCAAACGCATTCATAAGATCCCGCTTTTCAGTTGGATTTTAGATTTCAGAGAAATAATAGAAGATATTCATGAAGAGTTATTTTGCGATTGAGCACTGGTTCACCATTTTAAATAAAACGTTACCTGTTTTATTGGGAATCATCGTTTTTTTCAACCCATTTCCCAACCTGACAGCCATTCATGAAATCACTTTTTACCTCTCCATAGCTATTCTCACGCTTCTTTTAATTTTCAAAAAAACGGGATTTTCTCTGAATACCCCGCTATCCTTAGCCTTTGGTCTTTTTGTATTGTGGAGCTTCTTCGGTCTCTTCTTTGCGCTCAACAAGGAGAACAGTATCAATGATTTTTATGCTCATCTGATAAAGTATTTAATATTATTCTATTTAGTGTTCAATTATTATAATTCAAAAGACCGATTCCTTTCCCTTGTCTGGACCATTGTTATCTCTACCAGTCTATATGGACTTGGCATTCTTCTTTATTTCTATCTTATATTAGGGAATCCGTTTTCAATAAAACTGGGACTATTTATGGAAGGCGAAATTCCCTCAAACCTGATCGGTATTTTGACATTATTCGCCCTGCTGCTGGCTTTGCGTCATATAGCAGAAGCAGGAGCAAAATTTCAAAAAGTTGTCCTTTCGGTTTGTCTGTTTATATTGACCGTTGCGACACTGGCCACACAAACCAGGGGCACTGTTTTGGCTATGGTGATCGCCCTGTTTTTAATGTTTTTTAACTTTAAAAATAAGAAGCTCATGCTTATTTTTTTCTTATTCCTCTCGGTCACGATTTTTTTAATGCCGATAAAAAGTATACTCACTCCGGATAATTTATCCATCAAGATTAAGGCAGAGGCCACAGTGAATCGCGTGAATATCTGGAGAGCCTTTGGAGAGATGATTAAGGATTATCCTCTTACGGGCATCGGCTTCGGTATGCAAACCTATTTTGATGAAAATCTCCTCAACAAATATTATGAAAGGGTAAGGGTGCCATCAGAATCCCGCGTTAGCGCTCCCCATAATCTATTTATCGATGTTGCTGTCCGTACCGGTCTGGTTGGATTGGCATTTTTCTGCTATATTCTTGCTTCTTTTATCTGGATGGGCTGGAAGCTTATAAGATATGGAGAAAATCACTTTATCAGGGAATGGGGGCTTTGTTTAATGGCAGCCTTTGTCGCCATCATCGTTCAGGGTATGTTTGAAAATACTCTCAGTGGCCCTTCCGCTATCGTGCTTTATATTATTATGGCGATGATGACGATTCTATGGCATCTTAACGGAAGAGAAACTAAGCAGAAACATCGGATGAAAATCCGGAGTGAGGGCTGAACCTTTGCAACGATGTGTCTGATTTTTCCGGAATGGTAAATTAGGAGATGGGTGTGAATATCCATAAGGTAATCAGGAGAGCTATTGAACAGTTCGGTTCTGAAACAGAGTCCCTGGAATTCTTACCTGAAAATCGCTACAATAAAAATATGTTTCCGACGACCGGACAGTACGACTGGTTTTCCGGTCAGATGTTGTACTGCCTGATCCGTTACTTAAAGCCCAGACGGATTCTGGAGATTTCAACAGCTTCCGGCTATGCGACCATGTTTATGGCGATGGCTTTGAAACAAAATAAATGGGGTAAGGTTGATACCTTTGAAGTGAACGCCGAAGCTGCAAAAGCAGCAGTGAAACTTTTCAAACAATATGATGTGGATGCCTTTGTTGAATCTTATGTAGGAGACGCGAGGAGAATATCCGTTGCGACACCATCCGATTACAACGTCTATTTTTTAGACAGTCTCCATACGGAAGATTTCGCCCGCTGGTTTATGGACACACATATCATGCGTTCAGACCGGATAGACGCCCTCTTCCATATGCACGATATCCTGCCGCTGCATTCGCGTGTCCGCCGCTGGAATGCTCCACCCTTCGAAAGCGATGAATTTGATGAGAAGCCCGGGCAATCAATGTTCGAAAAGATTAAAGACAAGGTACATGACTTGGTCCAAATACCGCGCCGTCAGGAAGAGCAGCGAGTTTCCATCCATGTCCATCCCCCGGACAAGCCGGGTGTGTTGCAAACCTTTGATGGGAATTGTAGTACCGAAGCCATTTGGGGAAATAAACTGGCAGCCTTAATGAAGCCGGAAGACCATGTTTTTCTTTACGATATTACAAATGATTACCAGCAGATGACACCAAGAAAATATGATCATGCCGCTATCGGCCGTTCTGACAGCAATAATATCCCGATGGAATGGAACGAGTCCTTGTGGTGTAATGTAGCTGCCCTCAAGGTGGCATACCGTCAATGGATCGAGTTGCGGTAAGAAGCGGTTTATGAAAAACTCTTCATGGTGATGTGTTTCATGGACCTGTCAATTATTATCGTTTCTTATAACACGGCCGATTTGATTGCATCCTGCCTGAATTCTATCCTGACAACGAATATCGAGAAGGAAATATTCGTGGTGGACAATGCCTCCAACGATGGTATCGCAAAAGTCGTCAGGGAAGGCTTTCCGTCGGTTCATCTCGTCGTGAATCAGGAAAATAGAGGTTTTGCTGCGGCGAATAATCAGGTGCTGGCTGATTGCCGGGGGCGTTACATTCTGTTTCTGAATCCGGATACGCAGGTCATGGCCGACACCTTTGGGAATGCCATTTCCTTTATGGATGATCATCCTCCTATGGGTCTGGCGGGTATGAAAATCATCAATCCCGATGGCACACTGCAGGAATCCGTTTCTTATCGGTATCCCGGTGGGAAATACGCAAAAAGCGAAATGTCCGGATTAAGCGGAAGAATCGCCTGCGTCCTTGGGGCCGGCATGATTGCCCGCCGGGAGATCATCCTGAAAACCGGAGGATTTGACGAAGACTTCTTCCTTTATGGTGAAGATCAGGATTTATGTTTCAGGATCAGGAAACTCGGTTACGAAATCGGCTATATCGACGATGCCGTGGTTGTTCATCTTGGCGGGCAGAGTGAACGTCAATTCACCTCGGCAGAAAGGTGGGGGAAAAAAGTCAAGGCGGAGTATTTATTTTATCGTAAGCATTACCTTCCGGAAACCATCGCCCGTATCAGGCAAGGTGACTTGCGGAAGACACGCTGGCGGATTGCCACGCTAAAATTCACCATGCCCTTTGCGAAAGATAAGACAAAAGCCCATGAAAAATTGATAAAATATGAAGTTATCAATGGTGAGGCAAAACGTGGCGGACTATAATGTCCGCCACAAACTGATGTCCCTTTTCATTCCAATGACCGTCATGAGGATAATGCATCTCGCCGGTGGTGAGGCCGTGCAAATCGATAACAGTAATTGATGGGTTGAGTCCTCTGATCAGACGGATTAGAAAATCCTCATATTTGGTGGACCGAAACCCGAACGCATAGTGGGGACTGGGAATGAGCATCACGTAAACATGGGTCGGTTTAGCAAATTCATTAACAGCATTCAATATTGCCAGTGTATTATCCAATGAATCATTGTTGATTTGAATCATTTGCAGATACGCATCTTCGGTCATGTGAATGTCCGTAAACAGCTTCTGATCGTGTCCCGCCATTGATTTCATGATGTTTTTCCGATTATCTGCAAAAAACTGGATCCAGTCGGCGTAGAATTTCTTCCGTAGTTCAAAATCATGTGCAACGATGGTCTCTATATAAGGCGACTCGGAACCGAGATGATCAATCCAGTCATTAAATTGAAACCATTTTTTCCGGATCTGATAGCGTAAGCGCTCCAATTTTAAAAAATTGATCCCATCATAACGTAAAAACTCCGGACGATAGGTGTAATTCAGAGCACCAGCGATTTTTTTATCACCGATATCCTGAAAATCATTCCCCATACAAAGTCCGATGACAATACGCTTGGCCTTGAGGTGATGGCTTTGAAGAATACGTAGTTTGTGAAAATAATCGATCGGGTTGGTCGCTATTTCCGAAGCGTTCAGAACATGGAAGCCCTGGTTCTGTAGAAGATCAGTAAATGTTTTTCCTTCCTTCACTCCCGCGCCGAAGAAAAAGGAATCACCCAGGAATACGGCATCGTAGGTGGAGAAAGGCATATAGTCACGGCCACGCAGAGAATAGTTGTTGTAACGATAACTGACTGAATAGTCGGCGGTGATGTGTTGCTGTTCAGAATTGGGCGGTAGGGGAAAATGAAGGATGGATTTTGTGAGATAAAAGCCATGGAGGAATTCCGCGACATACAGGCAGACAAGGATTGCAAAACTTAGCAGCAGGACATTTTTTAACCGATCGCTCACAGGCTTTAGTCTCATTCATGCTACCCCAGACGAAATCTGCCGGGTGCGAGGGATATCCCACCAGCGTGGAAGTATTTATTAGTTGAAATAAAAGTCTATACTTGATAATAAATCTCAGTCGTTGAGTCAAGAAAATATGAACATATTAGGTATCTCCGCATTCTATCATGATTCCGCCGCCGCGCTGCTGAAAGACGGGGAAATTGTCGCAGCCGCCCAGGAAGAACGCTTTACCCGCAAAAAACATGATCCTTCTTTTCCAGGTCAGGCCGTAAAGTTCTGTCTGCAGTATGGGGGTTTATCCCTGTCTGAACTGGATGCTGTTGTTTTTTACGATAAACCCTTCCTGAAGTTTGAAAGGCTTCTTGAAACCTATTATGCTTTTGCCCCGAGGGGGTTAAAATCATTTCTGTCGGCTATTCCCGTCTGGGTCAAGGAAAAGGTTTTCCTCAAAAAGCTGATCCGGGATGAACTGGCGAAAATCGAACCCTTGAAGCGGGATGAAATGAAACTGCTGTTCACCGATCATCATCTCTCCCACGCGGCCAGTGCCTTCTTTCCTTCCCCCTACCGGGAATCAGCTATCCTGACGATTGACGGCGTCGGTGAATGGGCGACGGCCTCCATCGGATTCGGCAAAGATAATGGCATCCAGGTTTTGAAGGAGATGAAATTTCCTCATTCCGTGGGTCTGCTCTATTCCGCTTTTACCTATTATCTCGGTTTCAGGGTTAATTCGGGGGAATATAAACTCATGGGGCTGGCGCCCTATGGCGACCCCGGATCGGACAGGGTGGGCAGATATATGGCCGCCATCCGCGAACACCTTGTCGATGTTAAAGAGGATGGCTCCATCTGGCTGAACCAGGAATACTTTGATTACGCCACCGGCTTGAGCATGGTCGAGGAGGATAAGTGGGAACAATTGTTCGGGTTGCCCCGCCGTCGTCCTGAGTCAGACATTGAACAGTGCCACGGCGATCTTGCCTTTGCGATACAACAGCTTACGGAAGAGATTGTATTGAAGATGGCAAAAACGGCAAAGAAGTTGACCGATGCCAGGGTCCTCTGTCTCTCCGGCGGGGTAGCGTTGAACTGTGTCGCCAATGGCAACCTCTTGAAAAAAGGTATTTTCGATGACATCTGGATCCAGTCGGCAGCAGGGGATGCCGGTGGCGCCCTCGGTGCCGCCTATGCCGCCTACCACATGTATTTCGATCGTCCAAGGGNNTGTCCCAGGGTAAGGCTGTCGGCTGGTTTCAGGGACGGATGGAGTGGGGTCCCAGGGCGCTCGGTAACCGCAGTATCCTGGGTGACGCAAGAAACAAAGAAATGCAGAAACGGTTGAATCTAAAAATCAAGTTCAGGGAAAGTTTCCGCCCTTTTGCCCCGTCCGTTCTGTATGAAGATCTTCAAGACTACTTTGAAATGGAGAAGCCGTCTCCCTATATGCTCCTTATCGCCGATGTCCGGAAAGACCGGCGTTACCCCCTGCCCGAAGACTATCACCAGCAGCCGATCCGGGATAAGCTCTACTATGTGCGATCCGACGTTCCCGCCATCACCCATCTCGATTACTCGGCACGGCTGCAGACGGTCCACAGAGAAACCAATCCCCGCTTCTGGGCCTTATTAAATGCTTTCAAGGATAAAACGGGATACGGTATCATTATAAACACAAGCTTCAATGTCAGGGGAGAACCGATCGTCTGCACACCGGATGACGCCTATAAATGCTTCATGAGAACGGAGATGGATTATCTTGTGATGGGCAATTTCGTTTTCAGCAAGGCAGAACAGCCGAAATGGCACGAAAAACAGGACTGGCGGGAAGAGTATGGACTGGATTAAAACGAAAAAAGTCATCAAGGTCATCCTGTTCAATATGTTGTTGATTGTCGTTTTACTGGCACTCTATGAATCTTATCTGTTTTTCCTTGTTCACCACCCCTCTCTGCTGAAGAAGTGTCCGATGGGAATCAGAAACGGTATCGGCTATTTGTACAACACCGGAGACCGGTATGTCATCCAGTTCTCGCCGGCTTGCGCAAGATTTGATGATCAGCTTGGATATACGCTGAAACCGGGCCAGTGTACTTTTTCCGGCAGGGAATTCAGCACCCGGTACCTTATTAACAGCCTGGGGACCCGGGATGATGAAAAATCCCTGGATCACCCCCGGATCATTGTGGCCGGGGATTCCTTTGCCATGGGATGGGG